>CAIVEA010000382.1 GCA_903904765.1 uncultured Chloroflexota bacterium | reverse complement strand
CTTCCGTCCAGACGGTTGTGCCATCTTTGCACGGTTGCTCCAATTCCAGCGTGATGGGGGGGACGGTTTCCCCTTGCGCTATGCGGTTGAGGTTTTCGGCAAGCGCTTGCGCGGCCAGCCTGTACGATTCTGGCGTGAGCGCCATTTCCAGCGGTTCAGCCATCACTTCTTC
This sequence comes from uncultured Chloroflexota bacterium, assembly GCA_903904765.1. The sequence goes on along the minus strand of CAIVEA010000382.1, from coordinate 5,143 downwards.
GGGGGTGTAACCGCGCAAATGTTCCACCGAGGGGCTGACATAGGTGAAGTGTTCGGTCAAATCTATTGACCAGATGACATCGCTGGCATTCTGCGCCAGCAATCGGTAGCGTTCTTCGCTGGCGCGGAGCGCATCCAGTGCCCGCCTACGTATGAGCAAGCTGCCCAAGAGGGTCGTATATAATCTGAACATTTCGCGGTCTTCGGGCAGCAGCGGGCGATGGTTGATGGCATTATCGGCCACCAGCATCCCGATCATGTTCCCATCGTAGAACACGAATGCGGTGGCGTGCCAACCGCGCCCGACCACCTTGTTTTCGAAATGGAGATCAACACCTTCCCGAAACACCAGACCGTGTTCAGCTTCGGACAAGGCCTGTAATTCGCTCATCTGCGGCCAGTTGCGCCACGTTCGTTCGTCGGTGGTTTCGCCCTTCATGTTCGTGCCGAATGTGCCAATCCGTTCGCCCGTATTGGTGTCGGTCAGGATGAGCGCCATACGGTCAGTTCGCAACAGTGCTCTTCCCCCTTCCACGATACGGCGGGTGAGCGCATCGTGATCAGAAATTTCGATCAATTCTAGATTGAACAGATAGAGTTCTTGTATGCGATCACGGAAGCGGCGTGCGTTTTCTTCGCTGGCACGCAGCGCCTCGACAGCGAGGTGTTCTTCGGTCACGTCCTGTACTACACCGAGGATTTTGTCGGCTTTGCCTTCAGCGTTTCGATGAACCTCGACCACCGTTTTCACGTAGCAGAGTTCTCCGGAAGGCTTGATGATACGATGTTTGGAGAAGTGAGCGATTTCACCTTCAGCCATAATCTGCCGCATTTTCTTTTGCAGCGGTTTAAAGTCATCCGGGTGCAACAGGCTGCTAAACAACTCACGCGAGGTGGGTGTGCCAACGGGTACACCGTAGATGTTATACAGGCTGTCACTCCACCATTCTTCGAGGGTTTTTGCATCCAGCACAAAGGTTCCCAGTTTGGCCAGTTCCTGCGCCTCGCGGATCTGAGTTTCGCGCTGGCGCAGTATATCTTCCTGTTCGCGCAGGGTGGTGATGTCGCGGTTAATGGCGGCCAAACCGGTTATTTCACCGCTATCATTGTTCAAGACATGCTTGGAGACGAGATAGGTTCGCTGTTTACCCGGCAGGCGGGTGGTGGTATAGACAAAATCCACTTGTTCCGTGACCGAATGGATGATTGCGTTTTCGTCCGATTCAAATACCGCATTGCTGCCTTCACCCCAGATTTCGCCATCATCACGCCCCTGAATGTTCTCAAAACTCGCAATCTTCGCGCCGTCTAGAAAGGCTTGATTGGCGTAGATGAAGCGGTGCTGGCGATCTTTAGCGTAGATCGGGTCGGAGAGCGTGTTCAGGATACGGCGCAGCAGCATGGCATCCTGCTCTGTACTGCGGTCATGGAGTGTGTAAAGCAGCGCATCACCCAGTGGCGCGATGTTCACTTCTAACCGGAGCAGGGTGCCATCGGCGGCCTGCCAGAAGGTTTCGGTCTGCAAATGGGTTTCCAGCACAGCAAAATCTGCCACCTGCCGCCCGTGCAACGCATTCACTTCGCAGCGCAACAGGTTGCCTGCGGCTGCGTTGGCGTGCAAAATGACCTCTGCTTGTATCAGTAAAAGAGGCGTTGCTACTGCGTCGAGGAAGGTCTGATGCGCTGTGTGTAATGCAGCCATTTCGTGAATGATTCACTTTTCTGAATCGAAGCTACGGTTCGATTCGGTGGTCGGTACGGTTGAACCCCCATATCACCTGAATGATGGGGAAACCATCAAAGGGTGGATATCAAATAGTGTAACGTTGAAATGCCATTTCATCATGCACACAGATTACTCAATGGCAATACTCATTCACAAGTAAAAGGGGGGATGAGAAGGTGCTTATTTTGGTGTGTGTGTGGCTGCGTTAGGAAAGCGCAGATGAGCGATGATGCCGCCGTCGGGGTTGTGTTCCAAACGTAACTCGCCCCGATGCGCTTCTGCTGCGTCACGGGCGATGCTCAAGCCAATGCCCAATCCCTGAATTTCACCAATGCTGCTTGAGCGATAGAACGGTTCAAACACTCGCTCCAACTCATCATCGGGGATACCAATGCCTTGATCGCGGATTTCGAGCGTGGCAGTCTGCGGCGTGATTTTCAGATGGATGGTGATCGGTTTGCCTTGTAAGGAGAATTTGAGCGCGTTAGATAGGGTGTTTTGCAGCGCCAACCGGATGAGATTCATATCCCCGGAGAAAATCTGATTGTCGCCTTCGATGTCGAGGTTGATGGGATCAACCACATGGTAACGGCTTTTTTGTTCCACGATGACTTCCCGGCAGAGGGCTGGCAGATCGAATTGCTGGGGGCGGAACTCCAGCCGATTGAAAATGCCCTGTACCGAGAGGTGAATAGCATCAATGATTCCGGTGAGGTGGCTGACTTGCGAACGGATTTTATCCAGATGGTTCTTGCGCCGTTCGGGACTGATTTTTTCGCTGTAGTGATCCAGAATATCCGCTGAGCTGAGGATGACCGACAGCGGCGTGCGGAACTCGTGCGAGATACGCAGCATCATGGCGGTTTTGAGCTTGCCCAATTCTTGCTCTTTGCGGATTTCGGCTTGCAAGCGTTCGCTTTCGAGGCGGGTGGCCTGTGTCTGGCGGCGTTCGCTGATGTCACGGGTTACGCCTAGAATGCCGATGGTATCGCCCCGATCATTGTAGAGGCCAGTGGTGGTGACTTCCGTCCACACGGTTGTGCCGTTTTTACGCGGTTGTTCCAGTTCAAAGGTGTGTGTTTCGACACCACTCCCGCTTGCAATACGGCGCAGGCTGGTCGAGAAAGCTTCAACCGCCACCTTATAAGAGTCCGCGGTGAGCGATTTTTCCATCGGTTCAGCCATGACTTCTTCAGGAGTCATGCCGCGCAACCGTTCGACGGACGGGCTAACATAGGTGAACCGTCCGGTCAGATCAATCGTCCAGATGACATCTTTGGCATTTTGCGCCAGAAGGCGGTAACGCTGCTCACTATGGCGCAGGTCGTCCAGCGCCTGCTTGCGGGCGAACAGAGTTCCTATCATGGCTGCGTACAGCGCCAACACTTCGCGGTCATCTAATGACAAGGGGCGGTTTGTCAGCAGGTTATCCACTGGCATTAACCCCATGATTTCGCTCTGGCTCTTGAGGAAGGCGACCGCATGCCAGCCATGCCCGACTTTATTCTTGTTGTGATCTGCCAGATCAGCTTGTTCACGGAAGAAGATGTGCTCCTCTTTCCCGTGTTCAAGCATTTCTTGCTCATCCGTCAAATCAATGATGGCTTGATGCTCGTCGCGTAATTGACCTTCTTCGTCCGTGCCGAAGGTTCCGGTGAAAATGTTCCGGTTCTTGGAACGCAGGAAAAGACCAGCACGGTCTACGCCGATCAGTTCGCGCACCCAGTCCACTGCTGCGTGTGCCAGTTCATCCATATCATCAATTTGTGAGAGTTCGATGTTGATCTCGTGTAGCAACCGCAACCGATCGCGGAAGCGGAGGATGGCTTCCTGACTGGTATTCAGCGCATCCTCGGCTTGTTTGCGCTCGGTGATGTCGCGGGTACTCAGAACAATCCGTTCGATGTTCCCGTTGGCATTGAAAGTGGGTGCGCCCACTGTTTCCAGCCAGATATAGTTGCCGTTGGGCTTGCGGAAGCGATATTGATAGCTGTGGGTAGGGACTTGGGCATTCTCGGCGTAGTACCCTATCACAACCGGTAGATCATCCGGGTGTAGATAATCCAGAAAGCTCTTCCCATAAAGTTCACTGGGTTTGTAGCCGATGATGCGTTCATGGGATGGGGTGGCATAGACTACATTGTCGTGTTCGATCACCGTGACCATATCCAGCATGTTGTCGGTGATGAAGCGCAGCCGTTCTTCGCTGGCACGCAGTGCATCCTCGGCGGCTTTGCGGTCATGAATATCACGGATGCTGGAGATGATTTTGGTGCGTCCATCCTGTCGCAGCACCGTACTGATGGCTTCGCAGGGGATATACGAACCGTTCTTATGCAGCACGCGGAGTTCTTGACGGCGTGTGCCGATTTCGGGGGACGTTTCTAGCAGCGCGAAATCGGCGGTGACGTGCGGCATATCGTCGGGATGGATGAAACTCCAAGGAGTTTTCCCGATCAGGTGTTCCGCATTCAGCCCTGCGAGGGTTTCAACCGTCGGGCTGATGTACTCAATTTGCCCATTTTCATCTAACACGAGAATGATGTCGCGGATATTCTCTGCCAGCAGGCGGTATTGCGATTCGGATTGTTCGATTTTTTCGGCTTGTTGATGGGCTTCGGTCACATCCGACGAAACGCCGACCACCTGTTGCACACGACCATCCGAGGTGCGGCTAAAGACAGCAGTGCGCGTATACAACCAGCGCCATGTGCCATCGGCGGCCTTGTAGCGCACTTCATCTTCGATGATTTGCCCATCGTGCAACTGTTCATACTGCTGCAAGGAGTCTAATAGAATCGGGTAATCCTCTGGATGGACAAGTTGTTTGAAAATGTCCGATCCCATTGCGGCGATCTGCTCGGGGACATAGCCGAGTATCGTGCCGATGTCGCGGCTGTCATAAACGGTGTGCCGTGTTGCGATGTCAAAGACAAAGACCGAATCCGGCATGAGCGACAGAATGCGGTCTGTGAAGCGTTGTGCTTCACGCAACGATTCAGCGATGTTGTGCTGGTCGGTTACATCTTTCACCACGCCGATGAGCTTGGTGGGCTTGCCGTTCTCATCCCGCCGAATGTCTACCGCACCCGTGACATAGCAAATTTGACCGGAGGGCTGCACTATACGGTGTTCGAGATTATAGAACGTTTTGCCCGATGACATCGCGTCGGTGAAGTATTTCACGACACCGGGGCGATCATCTGGGTGAATCAGGTTGCGAAACAGATCACGCGAGGTTGGTGTACCGGGTGGAAGGCCATAAATCGCGTACAGACTGTCGCTCCACCATTCGGCATCGGTCGCTATATCCGTGATGAACGTGCCGAGCTTGGCAAGTAGCTGGGCTTCATGGAACTGCGTTTCGCGTTCCAGCAGGCGATCTTCCTGTTCGCGCAATTTGGTAATGTCGCGGTTG
>CAIVEA010000381.1 GCA_903904765.1 uncultured Chloroflexota bacterium | reverse complement strand
CCCTATGACGATGATAGAGCCTCTGTGCCACTGATGAACATCCTGACGACACACCTATCTAGTGGTGCTGATGGTTGGCGTTCTGACCACAGTTGTATGCGTCGTTCTCATGACCCGTTCTATTCTGCGATTCCTCGTTGTGCGCCCCGCGTGAAGCGGGTTGCGGGCAGATCTGCCGCTGATTGTCGCGGAACACCTCGAACTCGTAGATCCAGCCATGAACGATGCGCTGTGGTGGCACGACCACGCTAAAACCGCAGTTGTCGAACTGGAAGCGCACTTTGCTCCCCACGACGATGTGGAAAATATCCTCTGTGGGTGTCGAAGCAGCACCTTGCGAGTCCGGCGTGGTCAGGTCGTAACGGACGGTGCGCGTCCCGCCCCGAATGGTGATCCACGCTCTCCCATTCCAGTACTGGAGGTTGTAGATGGCCGGGATATGGTCAATGCCATGATGCCAGATCATGACACGGTTGAAGGCTTTCATGCTGCCGAAATTAATCGTGGCCTGCCGGACACCACACGGTTCGATGTAAGGAAGGCTGCCTCCCGTGAAGGCCAGCCCGCGCGCCCACTCGTTACCGTAGGCCTTGATACCGTCTACCATATCCCACGCATTCGTGCCGCCGCCCCAACCATGATCGGATTCGGTGGGGTTGGCACCGAGTGCGATATTGATGGGTTGCGCGGGATTTGAATTATTATGGGCGTTTGCCACACTAGAAAAAGAAAGGAGCGCAAGAATCAAGAGGAAGAAAACGTAGCGTCGAATAGGACTGTGTACGGATAACATAACAGCCTCCCCTTCGCCCTAAACAAAACAGACACCCCCGTCGTTCCGAATGGTGTCTGTTGTGACCGTTTATGGAGTTGTGATGTCCCACCCGGAGCGATAGGGTACACTGATCTTATTATACAATTAACTTCGTAATTGTAAAGCAGATCGGTAGATTTTATGAGAATTGATACTGTTTCCGGCGGCGGTTAGTATTCCCAGCGCCGCCGCAGGAAGCGCGACTGTGCTAGTGTGATGAGCAGGATGATGATGAACAGCACAATGCCCATCGCAGAGCCGTAGCCCAGTTTCAATTCGCTAAAGGCCACCTGCCACTGATAGACGGCGACGACGATAGTGGAGTTCAGCGGCCCGCCGGGGCGATCTGCGCTGGAGGCCACCGTCATCACGTAGATCGGCCCGTACACTTGCAGCGCGTTAATGATGCCCGTGATGACCACAAACACCATTGTGGGCTGCAACAGCGGTAGCGTGATGTAGCGGAACACCTGCCAGCGGCTGGCTCCGTCCACTTTGGCGGCTTCGTAGAAGGTGGTGGGGATGGCGGACAGACCGGCCATGAAGATCACAATGTCATAGCCGAGGTTTTTCCACACGCTATAGATGACCACCGCGAATAGCGCCGTTGCGGGGGAACGCAGGAAGGTTTGCTGCGGCAGGCCGAACAGGGCGAACACCTGATTGAACAGGCCGTAGCGCGGCTGGTAGAACCCGACTGACCAGATCAGGGCTGTGGCGATGACCGAGGTCACGACGGGCAAGAAGTACACGGTGCGGAAAAATCCGGTCAGCCAGCCCGCCGCGTTGATTGCCAGCGCGCAGGCCAGCGCCAGCACAATCGCCAGCGGCATATACATCAGCGCGTATTTGAATGTATTCCCCAGTGATGCCATGAAAACCGGATCGTTGAACAGTTGGCGGTAGTTATCCAAGCCGATGAACATGCGCTCAGCCGGGTTCTGGAAAGCACGCCAGTTAGTCAAGCTGCCCACGAACCCCGCGATAATCGGGTAGATGTAGAAGACGAAGAAGAAGATCAGCATGGGAATGAGTACTGACCAGACGAATATCTGCTGGTTGCGCCCCAGACTGCTCTTTTGACGGCGGGGGGCGGTAATGGGAGTCATGGCTTTGCTCCTGTGCTGATCACGATTTCATACCCGTGAGCGTGATGCCTTCGATGAACCGACGCTGCGCGAACACATACACGATCAGGATGGGCAGCACCGAGACGAACGACGCGGCGGAGACCAGCCCGACATCGGTCATAGTGCGCCCGCGAAACTGCGCCAGCCCCAGCGGGAGGGTATACATATCGGGGCTATCCAGCACGATCAGCGGCCACAGGAAGTTGTCCCACTGGTAGGTGAAGGTGAAAATCGCCAGTGCCCCCAGCGCCGCGCCCGACAGCGGCACAATGATGCGGAAGTAGATGCCCCATTCGGATGCGCCGTCAATACGTGCCGCGTCAATCAATTCACTGGGGATGTTAGCGATTTGCTGGCGCATGAGGAAGATGCCGAACGGACTAAAGAGAATCGGCACGATGAGCGCGGTGTAGTTGTTGCGCCATCCCCAGTCGGACACCATGTTGAATAACGGGATGAGCGTCACGCTGAACGGGACGACCAGCATGCTGATGACCATCCAGAAGATGAAGCCTTTGAAGCGGAACTCGAACTTAGCGAACACATAACCGGCGAGGCTGCTGGTGAACAATGTGATGACGGTGATGGTGATGACGACGAACAGGCTGTTGCGGAAGAAAATGGGCAGGCTGCCCACGCTCAAACTGCCCAGTGCCGCCCAGTTTTCTAGCGTGGGGGTTTGCGGGAACCATGTGGGCGGGATGGCAACCCCTTCAATTTTGGTTTTGAACGAGCTGATGAACATCCAGTAGAACGGCCCGATCATGGCTATCGCGCCAATCCCCAACACGATCCACAGCAGGATGCGCTCCCACTCTAAGCGGGTGTAGCGCCAGTCCCGGGTACGGGCTTGTGCCTTCAAGGTGCTCATCTCGCCTCTTTCATCCCCTGAAAAAGCATCAGGGTAGGGGGATGCCCTACCCTGAAGTGACAAACGAACGGTTTACGACGACGGAGTGGTGTAGCTGCGTTCGCTAATCAGATAGGTTTGACCTGAAGCGGTCATGGTTTCGTTGAAACGCTTGGTCACATCATCCAGAACAGCCTTCGGCTCTTCGTTGTTGGTGATGACGCGATCAAACATTTCGCGCAGGTAGGTGTCGGCTTCCAATGGTTGTTCACCGATGTTGACGCGGTAGGGGATGGTGACGGCCTGACTTTGCAGCACGTTCCCCTCGTCATTTTCCAGCAGCGCCGGGTCATTCAGCAGGTCGAGGCGGTCAGTGGGGATGGCATGCACCTTCGCCCACTTGATGCGGCGTTCGTCCGTGCCGAGCGCGTACTGAATGAAGCTGAACATGGCCTTCTGTTCTTCTGCCGGGTAGTTGGCGAACACCGCCAGCCCTTCTTCCGGCGCGACCATGCCCCACGCCGGGTCGCCCGTGCCCGACCATGTGGGTTCCGGCTTGGTGGAGAACTTGCCTTCCCATGCTTCGTCCGCAATCAGGTCGCCCGCCCAGTAGCCGTGACTAATGAAGCCAGCAGCGCGGTCGGTGTAGAACATGTCGAAGTGACGTTCCAGCAGCGGGTCGTCAATCTTGTGAACCGCGTACCAGTCCTTGATGAACTGGAGCGCCGCCACACCTTCGTCGCTGTTCCAGATGGCCTGCGTACCGTCTTCGTTGTACTGGAAGCCGCCCGCCTGATACACCATGTCCTGCCACATCCATTTGCGGGTGTAGTAGTGGTTCAGGCCAACGCCGGGGCGTTCCACGTTGCCGTTGGCATCGTAGCGGGTGAGCTGCTTGGCGAATGCCGCGAAGTCCGCCCAGTTGGTGGGGACATCGGCGGCGGTCAAGCCGTCTTCCGCCAGCATATTGTTGTTGAAGAAGCACACGCTGCAATAGTAACCGAAGGTGCTGGTGTAGACGTTGCCATCCATTGCCCGCAGCGACGGGGTGCTGGCGAGCTGGCTGTAGTCGAACAGGTCTTCGGGGTACGGAGCGAGCAACTTGGACTTTTGCAGCGCATAGCGCCATTCGTTGTGCACGTTGCTGATGGGCGGGTTCTGCTGCGCTTCTTTGGCGGTCAACAGGCGCGGCCCCAGATCACCCCAAGGATAGGCGGTGTAGTTCAGCGTGATGCCGGGATTGGCGGCTTGCCATTCCTCGATCAACTGCTTCATGTAGTCCTGACGGGGGGCATATTCCCAGTCCCAGAATTCGGCTGTTCCCTGAAACGCGGCTTCCTGCGCCCGCGCTGCGAACTGCGCGAACGGCAGACCCGCCGCCAACGCACCTGCCGCCGTTCCGAACGATGCCTTTAGAAAATCGCGGCGATTCAACCCTTTTGCTCTCATGATCCACAATCTCCTCATCATAAATGTTGTTTGCTGCGTAGCTAGAAGTGCGGCTTCGAGCAATCCGTGTTGACCGGAATGCTCCCGATGGCTTTGTCAGCCTGCGCTCAGGTGCGCGGTGCGTTATGCACGCCGTCCAGATTGATGACGGCGGTCAGGTTGTTTGGTAAATCAGGGTTCAGCCCTTTGCGGACGGTGTGGGCATAGATCATGCGGTGCAGTACCGGCAGGTACAGCGGCAGCCGTTCCAGATCGGTCAGCCCTTCCGGCAGGATGACCTGATGATCGGCACTTTCGGTGGGAAGCGTGCGCGGCGTGATCGCCAGCACGGTTGCACCCTTCTGGCGCATTTCCGCCAGCACAGCGGCCTCATAGTCGAAGGCGGCTTCCGAAACCAGCCCCACGATGAGCGTTTCGGGGTTCGCCATAGACATCGGCCCGTGACGGAACTCCATGAAATGATAGGCTTCGGAGAGCGTGAGCGACATTTCTTTCATCTTGAGCATCACTTCGCAGGCGATGCCGTAGTTCGCGCCGCCGCCGAGGAAGAAGGTGCGCCCGAATTTCTGGCTCATCTCGCTGCCGAAGGTCTGCGCGAAATCGCTGTACTGGTCGAGCAGGCGTTGACCCTTCTCCGGCAGCGTGCGGAAGGCTGCGCTGAGAGGCTTGCCGGCGAGGGTGTGGATGAACCCCTGCGTCAGGATGAGCATGGAGGTGAACGAGCGCGTTTGCGCCAGCCCGATTTCCTGTGCTTCACGGGCGAACAGTGTGAAATCCGCCGTTTGCGAGAGCGACGAGTCGTAGCAGGTGATGGCGGCGACGGCCTTCCCACCCTGTGCGCGGTAGCTGCCAATGGCGTTTAACACTTCGCTGGTTTCGCCGGAGCGCGAGATCACGACGAGGGCGTTTTTGCCGCCGGGGTTGAGCGTTTGCTCGGTGAACAACCACATATCCGAACCGGGATGTGCTTTGGAATTGCGGCGGGTGATAGCACACGACAGGCTGGCGGCGCTGCGGGCGAGAAAATACGGTGAACCACAACCGACGTATAGCAATTCGTCCGGCTGATGCTGCTCCAAGAAAGCCTTCAGCGGTGCTTGCTGCCGATCCAGTTCAGCCAGCGCCCCCTGCCATGCGCTGGGCTGGCTCATGATTTCGGTCAGGGTCTGGTACGTAGCTTGCGACATGAGTTCCTCATTCTGATACTGCTGATGTATAAGCCGATTACGCCAGAATAACGCGAACGCCTTGACTACGCATCTCCTCTAGTTCGCCTTCTGGCGCGCCGTCGTCTGTCACCAGTGTATGAATGCGCGAGGTGGGGACGGTGCGAACCTGCCCGACATGATGAAATTTGCTCTTGTCCGCCACCACGATGAGTTGTTCCGCCGCGTCAATCAACAGGCGATCGGTTTCTACTTCCTGCATATATAGGCCGGTCAAGCCATAAGTGGCAGAGAGGCCGAACGTCCCGTGAAAAATCTTGTGTGCGTTCAGTTCTTTGATGGCTTGTTGTGTGAAATGTCCGAGCAGCGAAAACTCGGAATGGCGCAGCCAACCACCCAGTACCACTACATTGATGTGCGGGTAGGCGGTCAGGCGGTAAGCGATGTTAATCACATTGGTGATGACGGTGATGCCCCGTTTTTCGGTTAAGTGCGAGATCATCGCGTCAATGGTGCTGCCTGCGGTCAGGATGATGGTTTCACCATCGTTCACCAGTTGCGCTGCCGCCGCTGCGATGCGCTGCTTCGCCAGTGCGTTCTGGTCGGCACGCAGCAGGGCGGGCGGTTCGTACTCGTCCTGTTCCGGCTTTCGCAGCATCGCGCCGCCATGCACACGCTCGATCACCCCCTGCGTTTCAAGGTCGCTCAGGTCACGGCGCACGGTGGACAGGCTGATTTGCAGTTGTTCGCTCAGCTCGGTGACGAGGATAGACTTGCGAGATTTAATCAATTCTAAAATGCGTTCTCATAGACGGCAACACAAGCATCGGGTGAGTCAGGAAGGGTGCCTAGGAATAGGTTTGTTCCGAGGGTG
>CAIVEA010000380.1 GCA_903904765.1 uncultured Chloroflexota bacterium | reverse complement strand
GCCGTCACAACACCGTGTCTGGTTCACTGGGACGCATGGGATCCCAATTTCTTCGATCAGGATGATGACGTGATCGGCCTGATTGATTTTGAACGGGCGCTGTGGGCAGACCCCCTAATGGAAGCTCAATTCCGGGCATTGACCTACGCTGGCATCAGCGAAAGTATGCAGGGCTACGGCAAAACCACCTTCACACGGGATGAACGGGTGCGCTGCAACCTGTATACCCTGCATCTGGCGTTGGTCATCAAAACCGAATGCTACTACCGGAACTACGATACGGATGAGGTCAGCAAGATCGGATCGAATCTGCTGGCACTGTCCCTGAAAGAGCTATCGGCGCTATAGCTTATGTTCTGGTGGATGACCTGCGTCCGCGCTCACTCCGCCTGCTGTTCGCGCAGCCATTTGTCGCGGTTGGCGGCGCGGGCGATCTTGCCGCTGGACGTTTTAATCAGCCAGCGGTCATCCACCAGCTTGACGAAACTAAGCGTGACGCTGCTCTGCGCCGCCACCGCTTGCCGCAGCGCCGCGCCGATCTGCCGTTGTTCAGCGGGGTCTTGCGTGCGGACTTCCGCCACCAGCGCGATCAACTCCGTGCCTTCGCGCTCGTCCGGCACGCCGAAGCACACCGCCCGCCCCGGCACGACGTTCGGAACATGGTTGGCGATGGCCTCGATATCCTGCGGGTACACATTTTTGCCGGCATTGATAATCAGGTCTTTGGAGCGCCCGACGATATACCACTCGCCATCGGCGCTGTAGCCGCGATCCCCGGTGCGATACCAGCCATCGGCAGGCAGCGGCAAATCGGGGCGGCGGTAGTAGCCCGTCAGCATACAATCGCTGCGGACGGCAATTTCGCCCACATGACGGTCTGGCAGCGGGTTTCCGTCAGCATCCAGCACCCGCGCTTCGGTGTGGGCGATCAGCCGCCCGCACGACACGCGCACCTGCGCCGCCGGATGATCTGCTGCCACCGGAAGGGCGCGGTTTTCATGCGCCAGCACGTCGCGGTCAATGATGTCCAGCGGGGCAGGCGCGCCGGGGGGAGTCTGGGTGACGGCGAACGTATTCTCCGCCATCGCGTAGCTCACGCCCAGCATGTCGGCGGTCACACCCAGCGGGGCGAAGCGTTCGAGAAACTGCTGATGACTGTCATGGCGCACCGGCTCGGAACAATTGACGAACAGGCGCATCGAGGCAGCGGACAGCCCCTCTAAATCGCGGTCACGGATGCGGCGGGCGCAGTGGTTATAGGCGAAGTTGGGCAACCAGCACAGCGTCCCCCGGTAGTCGTGAATAGCGCGGAACAGCATGGCGGGATGCTTCACCCAGTCGAACGGGGACATCAGCACCAGCGGGATGCCCTGCACCAGCGGCATCAGAAAGCCCGCAATCAGCCCCATATCGTGATACAGCGGCAGCCAACTGACGAGGACATCTTCCTCGCGCAGCGCCAGCGCGTCACTATAGGCGGCTAACTGGTTCAGCACCGCATCATGCGCCAGCGCCACGCCTTTTTGCAGCCCCGTCGTGCCGCTGGAATGCTGCAAAAACGCGATTTCGTCCGGCGGCGGGGCGGGGAATGCGGTCAGCGCATCAGCAGAATCGGCCTGCAAATCCGAGGTACTCCACACCGCGCAAGGGACATGCGCCGCCAGCGTGGGCGCGAAAGCATCGGTGGTCAGGATGGCGCGCACGTCCGAAAGCCGCGCCAGTTCCGCCATGCTCTCCATATAGATCGCCGGATCGAGCTTTTCGGTGAGCGTGGGGAACATCGAAGGAATTGCGCCGACCAGCATCGCGCCCCAGAAGGCGTAGATGCTCTCCAGATTTTGCGTGTGGGCGATCACGACCAGATCACGCGGCTGCACCCCGCGACTGTGCAGCGCGGCGGCAACCACCGCGACATGCTGCCGGAAGTGCTGGCGGGTGATGACCTGCGGTTCGAGGTCGGTTTCGAGGTAGATGATGGCGGGCTGATCGGCATCCTGCGCGGTCAGCACAGCCGCATCCAGCAGTGTGCGCGTGTGGCGGCGAGTGGCAAGCGTGAGCATATCAGCCGCGCAGCACCCGCGCTACCATCTGATCGAGTGTGTCCATCTTGGCGACGGTCAAATCCGCGTCGGGGATGTACACGCCGAAGGTCTTTTCGACGAACACCGCCATCTCCGCCAGTGCGAACGAGTCCATCAGCCCACCCGTGATGATCCCCTCGTCATTTTCCAGCGGGTACTTGGCATCGCGGATCAGTTCGCGGGTGATATAAGCGCGGAGTTGTTGGCGCAGCGTGGCTTCATCAATCATGTTTTGCTCCTCTGAACATATCCAGTTGTTGCCCCTCATGCGCCCTCATCCCCTCTCTCAACCGCTGAGTACAGCTAGGAGAGGGGAGAAAGGCCGTTGGGGCATGGCTCGTTTATCTTATCCCCTTCACCCTACGGGCGAAGGGAAAGGGATGAGGGTCATTTCCGAATTACGTATTCCACCGAATTAGACTACCGGATAGAGCAGGTGTCAACCGGACGTGATGTGGCGAACCGAACACAGGCAATAATCCATCTCATCATGAGGGCGCTATTCTGGCAGCATGTAAGGGAAGTTGGCGGGAACGGGCGTGAGCAAATAGACATCAGTATATTTCGACCACGACACCCAGTTCTCATCATCATAGCCGAGGTCAATCCACAGCTTGAATTTGCGTGGGCCGCCCGTGTCCGCCGCCAGTCCGATGCCATACCCCGGCACATACACCTGCGAACCGTAGGGGATGATCTTCGGGTCAATGCCCACGATGCCTTTGGTCAGCACGCGCCCGGTGGCGGTGATATTGTCGCCCCCCAGCGCCGCCGGATGGTAACTGGTGGTGTACATCCGCAGCACGCGCCAATATTCCACCGGCCCATCGGGCGTATCCAGCGTGCGGACGACGATGTTCGTGCCGTAGTTCACCACACGGTTGATGGGCGCTTGCGCCACGCCGCTGCTCTCCTGTGTGCGACTGATCTCGGTGCCGTTCTCGCGGCGCACGCGGTAGTTGATCTGCATAATCCCGTTCTGGCCTTCTTGCGCCACCCGTTTGGTATCCAAATCCATCGTCGGGTCGCCCTGATACACCGTTTCAAACGGGATGGCGGTTTGCTCCTGCTCCACCGTTTCGCTCACGCGGATGACGCGCACGCTAATCCCCGGCTGAAGCGGGCTGTTCTCGTCGGGGATGCTGTAATCCAACCCCATCAGCGCCACGCCTGCGCTCGCCAGCGCATCTGCCACCGTTGCGCCCTGCGCCCGCGTTTCCAGCGTCACGCCGTCCGCCACGATGGAGATGGGCTGCGAACGCTGTATCCGTACCGTCATGTCATTAGTGATGGCGCTATCCAGCGCGGGGTCAACTGTGTCCGCCAGATACAGGGTGATGCCGGCCTCGTACAATGCCTCGCCCACCGTTGGCGCAGTGGTCATGAGCGTGGAGGATTGACCACCATCATCCAGCGTCACCCGCAAGGCATGATCCACTTCGATGCGCGTAACGGGCACAGGCCACACCAGCAAGTCCATCATCTGAACGGCTGTGCCATCCACTCGTACCCGATCGGAATCAGTCAGGCTGATTTGCGCTGCTTTGAGAATATCCAGCGGATTGTCGAATCGGGTT
>CAIVEA010000379.1 GCA_903904765.1 uncultured Chloroflexota bacterium | reverse complement strand
GTTCACCCGGCGGTTGCTACATCAGGTTTTGACCGATCCAGTTCTGACACAACATGTCAGTCTTGTACCGTGTTCAAATGAACTCATGTTGACAGAATTTCGTCACACACACGCTACGCCTTTGTTGGAGGTGCGGGCATTGTGTGCAGGGCGTGCTTATGTGAATGGTCACGCTATCGAGCAATGGGATGGTGCGTTGCCGCGTGCGTTGTTCTTCTTTCTAGTTGACCGGGGTATGGTTACGCGCAACCAGATATTTGAGACGTTCTGGCCGAAGTTAAATTTGCGTGAAGCCACCAATGTGTTTCATGTGACCAAGCGCAAGATCAACGAGGTTCTTGGTTTCGATCTGATGGATTATAGTGCGGGTTTCTACCGCGTGAGTGGGCAGATTGATCTGCGTTACGATGTAAACCTATTTTTGCAGTGGATACAGGATAGTGCCGTTGCATCCTCTGAAACAGCGCCCGAACTGCTTTATCGGGCGCTTTCCTTGTATCGCTCTGGTTTCCTTCAAATTCTAGGGAACGAATTTGATTGGGTGCGCGGTCGCCGGGAGCAATTGCGTTTGGCCTATGGCGATGCTCTAGGGACGTTGGGACACTGGCGCATTCAGCAGGGCGAACCCGATCTGGCGCTGCATCTATTCGGGCGTGCCAGCGCGATTAACCCGCACCGTGAGGATTTGGCTGACCAGATGATGCGCCTGTATTATGAACGCGGGAAATCCGAGCATGGACTGATGGTTTACCGGCGCTTACAAGGTGAGCTTCAGCAGCGGTTACAAATACAGCCAGCGAGGGCGCTGCAAGAGTTGGCGCGAACGATGGGTGCGAGTGATTGAGTGGCAAAGAACGAGGGCGGACGGTGAAGTTCGCCCTCGTTTGTATTAGCCTTCTCTGACGGGTTCGGGGATTTTGAACAGGTGCTGGTAGATGACCGCCCCGGTCACACGCTCGAATGTTAGTAGATATTCGCCGCCGTTTCGCCCGCGTGGAATCTGGGGCGCTTTGTCGAAGCGCGTGGCGTGGTGCGTGCCTGCGGCGGTTAGGATAATAATGGGATCGTCCAATCGTCCGAGGACGGCTGAGGCCACATGGTTGCTGTTTTTGGGCAGGCGCATGGCGATCACGCCGCTGCCGGCACGCCCCTGCACTGGATAATCACTGATGGGGGAGATTTTTGCCGCGCCGTCGTCGGTAATGGTCCATACGAAGGTATCCGGCACAACCACACTTGCGCCGACCACCTGATCGGCCCCTTCGCCTAGTTTAACCCCGCGCATGCCGCCAGCGGGCAATCCTGTCGGACGGACATCATTTTCGCTGAAGCGGATGCTCTGGCTCTGCGCGGTGGTGAGCAAAACCTCATCTTCTCCGTTGGTGGGTAGCACCCACCCGATTTCATCTCCCGCTTCTACATCCATCACAGTGAAGGCGTGGGCAGTGATCCCCGGCAAATCTTCGATTCGCAGCCGTTTGACTTCTGCGCCGCGTGTGGCGAATACGAGATAGCCGCTTTCGAGGCTGGGCGGCAGGCTAAGCACCGCCGCGATTTGAGATGTGGCGGGTAGCGGGCAGAGGTCGTTGAACGCGCCGCCCTCAGAAGGATCGTGGGCTTGAGGCGTTTGCTGCACCGGAATAGTGGCGCACTGACCGTCGGTGGTGATGAGATAGAGGACATGAGCCGTGTTGCTGGCGAGGACGAAACGTGGCGGGTCACTGAACTTGGTGGTGGCTTTGGGTGGCGCGTTTTCAAAGCTGCGCCCCAATTTGCCGCCTGTAGTGAGCGTCACCCATGTGTCTTCGGAAGGCATGAGCATGTCACTTGTCTGAATGGTGGTGACGGCAGTGCTATCTACGATCATCGTGCGTCGGCGATCACCATACGCCTGTTTGATCGTGGTCAGTTCTTCTCCGATCACCTGCCTCATCTGCTGCGGGCTGGCGAGCAGTCCTTCGAGGTACTGAATCAGCTTGATCTTCTCTTTGTACTCGTCCTCGATCTTCTTACGTTCAAGGGCAGCCAGCCGCCGCAACTGCATATCGAGGATAGATTGCGCTTGAATGTCGCTGATGCCGAGCAATCGCCGCAGGTTGGTGCGGGCGGTATCCACCGTTTGTGATTTGCGGATGGTGGCGATCACTTCTTCCATCGCGTCCAGCGCCTTGAGCAGTCCTTCGAGGATATGAGCGCGTTCGCGGGCGCGGGTGAGATCGAACTCGCTACGGCGGCGAATCACTTCCATGCGGTGATCGAGGTAGACGCGGAGCGCCTGTTTCAGGCTGAGGGTGCGCGGTTCACCATCCACCAGCGCCAGCATGATAATCGAGAACGTCTCTTGCAGCGGTGTGAGCTTGAACAGGCTGCTGAGGACGCTGTTGGCATCTGCGCCGCGCTGGAGTTCGATTAGCAGGCGCAAACCTTGCCGATCGGATTCGTCGCGCAGGTCGGCGATCCCTTCGATTTTGCCGTCTCGGACGAGCGTGGCGACTCGTTCGATGAGCGCCGATTTGTTGGTCTGGTAGGGGAGTTCGCTGACGATGATGCGCGATTTCCCACGTCCCATTTCTTCCACATGCACTTTGGCGCGAATGGTGATTTTCCCACGTCCGGTGGCGTAGGCGCTGACGAGTGTATCTTCGTCTGTGTCTAGTCCATCAATATGACGGTAGACGAAGCCGCCTGTCGGGAAGTCCGGTCCTTTGACGAAGGCCATCAGGTCCTGAACGGTGATGTCGTCCAGTTTGTCCCAGTTCTTGAGCAGGTAGTTGAGCGCGTCGCAAACTTCGCCCAGATTGTGCGGCGGGATGTTGGTCGCCATACCGACCGCGATGCCGCCCGAGCCGTTGACCAGAAGGTTGGGGAAGCGCGCCGGCAGGACCGTCGGCTCGTGCTCCTTGCCGTCGTAGTTCGGCTGGAAGTCGACCGTGCCTTCGTCGATGTCCTCGAGCAGCGCCAGCGCCGGTTTGGCGAGGCGCGACTCGGTGTAACGCATGGCCGCCGGCGGGTCGTTGTCGACCGAGCCGAAATTGCCCTGCCCGTCGATGAGCATGAGCCGCATCGAGAAGGGCTGCGCCATGCGCACCAGCGC
>CAIVEA010000378.1 GCA_903904765.1 uncultured Chloroflexota bacterium | reverse complement strand
CTGGTCAACAACATGCCCCCCGCGCCGATTTTCGTCAACGCTGAACCGACCATGCTCAGCCGGGCGCTGGAAAACATCGTGATTAATGCTTTGCAGTACACGCCCACAGACGGCAGTATCACAGTGCGGGGTCACAGGCAGGCTGACCGGATGGTGATCGAAGTGGTGGATACGGGTATCGGCATCAGCGCCGCCGACCTGCCGCATATTTTCGAGAGCTTCTACCGTGCCGACAAAGCGCGAAACATAGATCATGGCAGCACCGGGCTGGGGCTGACCATCGCACAACGAATCATCCAGTACCATGACGGAATGATCGAGGTTGAAAGCGAACCGGGGGTGGGCAGCACCTTCCGCATCATCCTGCCGCTGTTACCGTTGGCGCACAAACGGGCATGAAGGTCATCACTGGCAAAAAGCATTTGTGTGATCTTCACCCAATATTGAGACAATTCTGATACAGACCCGCTATGCTGATGCAGATGTTCATCCGCCCTGTGCCGTCGCGCCACGTTCAATGCCGCAAATCGCAGTAGAATACAGGCAGGGAGCGCAGTCGTTCTGAATGCGCCGGGGTTGGTTTCAGCGAGGTTTCAACACAGCCACTATGATGCGTTTTGAGCGTTTTACCGAGCGCGCACAGGATGCGGCAGCACGCGCTTACGAAATTTTGCAGCGGTACGGTCACAATCAGGTGGATACCGAACATATCCTGCTGGCGCTGCTGGAACAAACCGATGGTGTCATCCCGCAACTGCTCGCCAAACTGGATGTGGATGTGAGCGCCATGCGCGCCCGCTTAGATGAAATTCTACGCGCCAGCCCCAAAGCCGCCATCTACGGACATGGCACGGGACAAGTGTTCATCACCCCCCGCGTCAAGCGCATTATTGACCTCGCCAACGAGGAGGCCAACCGCCTGCGCGACGAATACATCAGCACCGAGCACATCTTCCTCGCCATTATCAGCGAGCGCAACACCGCCGTCAGCAAGATCATGGCGGATAACGCCATCACCCGTGAGCGCGTGTACGATGCGATCAAGGAGATTCGCGGCGGTCAGCGCGTGACCGACCCGCAGGCCGAAACCCGCTACCGCACGCTGGAGAAATACAGCCGCGATCTGACGCGCATGGCACAGGAAGGCAAACTCGATCCGGTCATCGGGCGCGATGCCGAAATCCTGCGCGTGATCCAGATTCTCAGCCGCCGCACCAAGAACAATCCGGTGCTGATCGGTGAGGCGGGCGTGGGCAAAACCGCCATCGTGGAAGGGCTGGCGCAGAAGATCGAGTCCGGCGATGTGCCGGAACTGTTGCTGGGCAAGCGCGTCATCAGCCTCGATCTGGCGGGGATGCTGGCCGGCAGCCGCTTCCGGGGCGAATTTGAGGAACGGCTGAAGGCCGCCATCGAAGAAGTGCAGCGGGCGCAGGGCGACATCATCCTGTTCATTGACGAACTGCATCAGGTGGTGGGCGCAGGCGCGGCGCAGGGTGCGCTGGACGCGGGCAACATGATGAAGCCGGCGCTGGCGCGTGGCGAACTGAACGCCATCGGCGCGACCACGCTGG
>CAIVEA010000377.1 GCA_903904765.1 uncultured Chloroflexota bacterium | reverse complement strand
ATGGCGTTGGTGCTGAAATTCGTCCGCACGATGGCATAGCCGTAGATCGGGCTGTTGCCCCAAGGATACAGGCGACCATCGGGACTGCGCCCCGCATATTCCCACTCGGCCTCGGTGGGCAAGCGTAGCTCATGGGCAGCGCAGAAAGCATTCGCCTCGTCCCATGTCACGCAGTTGCGCGGGCATTGGCCTTCCACGCAGTTGACCAGACCGGAAAGCGCGACCTTGTTGGTGTTGCATTCTGCATCCGGCTGCGAACCATACTGCTCGATAGTCACTTCCGTTTCGCCAATCCAGAAAGCTTTATCGAAGCATACCTGCGAAACGGGTTGCTCATCAGCGCGGCCTGTCAACGTCCCCATATTGAAGCAACCGGCTGGCACTTTGACCATCGGCAAGCCGCCAATGGTGCTGCGCTCTTGAACCCACGTCTCGGCACTAACAGGCCGATTCGCCAGCGGGCGGGTTAAGAGAATGACCACCACACCAACCACTGACAGCACGGTGACGGTTGCTAACAGGTATACCCATTTGGTCAGCACAGGCAGAGGAGGTGGTGGTAGTTCTTCCTGTCTAGTATCCGGCAGGTCACCGTTTGCCCACACTTCGGCCATGCGTTCATACAACACATTCAACGCCGCAATTTCGTCCTGCGGAACGCGCTTCGCCTTTTCCATACGTCCTATCACGCCGTAGTAGGCGCTGCGCTGCACGCCTTGATCGTATTTGTACATCCAATTTTCAGCCGTGCGCGGGCTGATTCCCAGATCATGATTGCGTGAAGCCGCCGAATTGTTCAGATCATCTACATCGGAATTGCTGGTCGGATCTGCGTCGCGCCACTTGGGATAGTACTGGGTGACGATTTGTCTGAAAGCCTGACCAAACTCCTTACGTAGCTGAGTCTTACGGTTTTCCATGCTGTATTCCTCGATACATATCCTTGTTTATCCAAAAATTAGGGTAGAAATTCCAAAAAATATGGCAGAAATTCCAGTTCAATTCCCCGATAATCACAACGTGGGAGTACTTTAGCAGTATGAGAGTAATAGTAACGGTGATAGGGTGTGGTTGCAAACCAAAATTGTAAAATAGATTACAATAGAAATCTTTATGTTAAGAGCCTAAATTTAGATGAATGAA
Organism: uncultured Chloroflexota bacterium; assembly: GCA_903904765.1. The sequence goes on along the minus strand of CAIVEA010000377.1, from coordinate 5,223 downwards.
TAGAAATTATAATCGCAATATAACGTATGATGTTTTCTGGATGAAAATAAGGAACTGAAGATGACGGCCTGCCCAAAATGCCATAACGAGGCTTCCCACTCAGTCATTTATGAATGCTCAAACTGCAAAACCATCTTCTGCATCACATGGGAAAGCCAATGGGAGCAGCAGCAAATCGGCGGCTGCGCCCACAACGCCGCCTGCCCCACTTGCCACCGCAGGCCGGATAGCAACACCCCCACTCTACGCAAAGCGTAACCCGCCGGAGGTCGCCGCTCCGGTGGGTTACGCTTTACGTAGGGCAACCTGCTATCAAGCTACGAATTTTTGACCTGAAGAACACACTGGACGACAAAGTATGGCCTGCCCCCGTTGCGACATGACCGAACGGCGCGAAATCCGCCGCCGCTTGTGAGGTTGTGCAGTTCCTTAGCGGCGCGCCCGCCAGCGTTGCCATGTCCCCACGATGCCATACGGGAATACGATCACTGCCAGAATGAAGATGAAGCCGAGCAGCAGCGCCCACACATTTGCAATATCAATTACCAGCCCACCCAGATTGATCTGCGCGTCCCGCAGAAATACATCCAGCAACTGTAACCCGCCCGTCCCGATGACCGGCCCCACGAACGTGCCAGCCCCGCCGATGAGCGTCATCAGCAGGGGATCAACGGTATAGCTCACGCCGAGCAGTTCTGGCCCCACCTTCTTGTTCAGGATGACCTGCAACAAACCGGCTGCACCCGCCAGCATCCCCGATAGGATGATCGAGATCAATTTATAGTTGAGCGTGTTATAGCCCATAGACTGGGCGCGATCTTCGTTTTCGCGGATGGCCTTGAATACTGCGCCGGTGGGCGAATTGACCAAACGCCGGATAAAAAAGAACGTCAGGATGACTGCTGCCAGCGTCAGGTAGTAGAAATTGATGCGGCTCTGAGAGGGGTCTAGCCAGACGGGAAGTTCAGTGATGGCGAACCCATCTTCAGCGCGGGTGAGCTGCCAGCGTCCGGCAAAGATCGAAAACATCTCTGCCACAGCCAGCGTGAAAATGGCGAAGTACACCCCTTTTAGGCGCAGGGTGACGAACCCGATTGCCAGCGCCAGTATCCCGCATAACCCGATGCCTAACACAGCACCGATGAGCAGCGCCAGCGGAGTATCCAGCGGGGTGTATTCCAGCAGCAACCCCAGCACATAACCAGCCGTACCGAAGAACAGAGCATGACCGAATGAGATCACGCCGGTGAACCCGAACAGCAGGTTATAGCTCATCGTGAGGATGGAGAGGATGTAGATTTCGATTAGTACCGACTGCCAGCGCACCGACTCGCCGCGCATAATCATCCGATCACCACGCGCTACGCCGTAGGGACTGGAATCGGTGAGCGCACCCACGATGAACGGGAACAGCACCAGAAAAGCGAACAACAGCAGGGGCAGGCCATTCGTGCGTAGCCAACTGCGCCGGGTCATGTTGTGAGTCACCGTTTCACCTGCTTTTCTTCACCGGGAATTTCCGAACAACCCGCTGGGACGCACCAGCAGCACCAGCACCAGCAGCAGCATAGGCGTGATGCTGGGCAGCGCCGCGAAGGAAGTGCCAATCGCGGTATCCTGTGCCACCGCGATAGACAGCCCCACCAGCACACTGCCGATGGCTGTTCCGACGTAGCTGCCCATCCCACCTAACACAACGACAGCGATGGCTTGCAGCAGGAAGCCGCTGCCCAGCGTGGGCGATGCGCCGAGGAAAGGCGCAGCCACCGCCCCGCCCAGCGCAGCGATGGCACAGCCCAGCGTGAACACCAGCGTAAAAACCGAGCGCACATGAATGCCCAGCGCCTGTACCATCTCGCGGTCTTCCACACCTGCACGGATGATGATGCCAATACGCGAGCGCTGAAGCAGCAGGCCAATCACCACGATCAGGACGATACCCATCCCCACCACGAACAAACGGTAGGTGCTGAATCGCTGGTCGAACAATTCAAAGAAACTCTCGCGCACCCCGAACAATTCCGTCCAACTATAGGGCGTGGTCGTCCAGATGAATTTGACCAGTTCCAGCGCGACCAGCGAAACACCGAAAGTCAGCACCAGTTGGAAGATAGGGCGGCTGTACAGCGAACGCAGCAGGAAGCGTTCGAGCAGGAATCCCAGCGCCGCGCCGATGGCAATCGCAATCGCCACCGCCACGATATAGCGCATATTCGGGTCGGGAATCAGGGCGGTGATGTCGATCAGGCCGCCCGGATGCTGAACATCGAAGGCGATATACGCGCCCACCATGAAATAACTACCCTGTGCCATATTCAACACATCCATCAGGCCAAACACGATGGACATGCCCGCCGCGACGAGGAACAGCAACATGCCTTGAAACAACCCCGAAAGCAGCGTGATACCAAAATCGCCGAGGCTGTTGGAGTTGACAAGGGCGATGCCCAGTAGAAAGGCCAGAATGACCACAATGGCAATCAGTGAGGTGCGCTGTGAACGCATACTAAGCCACCCCCAGATAACGCTGGATCAAGGATTCATCCTTCACCAGATCGGACATACTGCCGCTGAGGGCGCTGTGCCCTGAGTCGATAATCACATAGCTCTGCGCCAATTTGCTGGCCACGCGGAAATTCTGCTCCACCAGCAGCACCGACACCTGACCGGACAGGCGCTGAATAGCCGCGATCAACTGCTCGATAATCACCGGAGCCAGCCCTTCGCTGGGTTCATCAATCAGCAGCAGGTGATTTTCGGGAACCAGCGCCCGTGCCACCGCCAGCATTTGCTGTTGGCCGCCGCTAAGGTTGCCGCCGGGCAGTTCGATCAGACGCTTCAGGTCTGGAAACAGATCGAAAATGAAATCCGCTTTGCGGGCGAAATCACCTTTTTGGCGTTCGGCCAAACGCAGGTTTTCCAGCACCGTCAGACTGCGGAAGATGGCGCGGTGTTCCGGCACATAGCCCACGCCCATCTGGGCGATCACATGCGCTTCTTTGCCATGAATCGGCTTACCATCCAGCAGGACGCTGCCTTTGGTGGGCGGGTTGAGTCCCATGATGCTGCGGAGGGTGGTGGTTTTGCCCGCGCCGTTACGCCCCAGTAATACGGTGATCCCGCCACTGACCACCGAGGCGGATACCCCTTCGAGGATGTGGAACTGACCGATGAAGGTATGAATATCACGCACTTCGAGGATGGGGGTCATGCGCTCTCCCCTTTCGGCAGGTCATACAATTCGCCCAGATAGACTGCCTGTACCGTCTTGTCGGCAGCGATCTGGCGCGGCTCGCCTTCAGCCAGCACCCGCCCCTGATGCATCACCGTGATGCGATCCGAGATATTCATCACCACATTCATGTTGTGTTCCACCATGACAATCGTCTTGGAACCCTGCCCGCGAATGCGGTCAATAATCTGAATCAGATCAGGCACCTGCTCACTTGCCATGCCCGCAGTGGGTTCATCCAGCAGGAGGAGTTCGGGGTCGGCAGCCAGAATCATCGCCAGTTCGAGCTTGCGTTTGCCGCCGTGCGGGAGGGTATTGGCGGGCAGCGCCGCCGCAGCGCCGAGTCCGGCGATATCCAGCACCTCATGAGCGCGACGGGTATACGAATCGAAGGTGGTGGCGAGGCGGAAAATGCGGAAGTTATCTTTGCCTAGCGCCTGTGCAGCGAGGCGGGCATTTTCCAGTACCGTCAAATTCGGATAAATATTCGTGATCTGAAAAGAACGCCCGATGCCCAGATGAGCACGTTTGTAAACCGGCAAGGCGGTGATGTCTCGCCCTTTGTAGATGACCGCCCCCTGCGTGGGGCGATAGCGTCCGGTCAGCAGATTGAATAAAGTTGTTTTCCCCGCACCGTTCGGGCCAATGATGGAGTGTGTCGTCCCCGCCATGATGTCGAGGGTCACTTCATCCACCGCCACCAGTCCCCCGAACGTCTTTCGCAGTCCGCGTGCGCTCAAAAGCGTGTCGGTCATAAAAAACCTTTTGGGGGCAGCAGGGCGGTATAACCCGCCCCACGCCCCTGCAAACTAACTGTTGTGAACCTGCTTACTTACCCATCTCGGCGATCATCGCGTTGAAGGCTTCATCCAGCGGAGTCCGTTCGGCGGCCACTTCAGCGGGCAGCAGAATCGGCGGGATGATCTGGTTGGCGGGAACAGTAGCCAGCAGGTCGAAGAACTTCTGATCCGGGTCGTCCAGATTGGCGAGGCGGGCGATGTACATCGGCACCAGCGCCTGATGATCGGACGGACGAATGGCATAAGTTCCCTTCGGCCCTTCAAAGGTCATGCCTTCCAGCACGGAGATCATCGATTCGGGCAGCGTGTCGCCCTTGGTGGCGGTCACGGCCAGCGAGAGCGCCTGCGCGGTGGCGAAGCTGCATTCGCTGAACAGGTCGGGAACATCACTGTAGACCGCTTTGTAGCCATCCACGAGGAACTGATTGATGTCGTTCTCCGGGAATGAGTAGTGATAGACGATCCACGAAATGTTGCCGATGGTGCTGGGGTCGGCGGCTTTCACCACATCGTTCGAGTTGAACGCAGCGACCACCGCCATCTTGTCCTGCACGCCTAGTTCCGCAATCTGCTGGAACAGTGTGATCGAGCCGTCACCCGCCCAGATCGGCAGCACGGCATCCGCACCGCTGTCCAGAACCTGCTGGAGGTAGGGGGTGAAGTCTGTGGTTTCCAGCGGCGCATAGATCGGTTCGCTGACGAAGGTGATACCGGCACTGGCGAGTACGCTGGCAGCGCCAGCCGAGGCGCGACCGAAGTCATTGTCAACCGCGAGGATGACGAAATTCGATCCCAGTTCCTTCGTGGCATACGGCGCGAAAGCGAGGAAGTCTTGGAAGGTGTTACGGCAGATGCGGAAGGTGTTCACATTGAAGTTCGCGCCGGTGATGGCCGGAGAAGCCGCCGGAGCTGCGAACAGGATCACATCCGAATCCAGCGCGACCTGCTGGACACCGGTCATCACACCGCTGCTGGGCGAACCGACGAGAATTTCCGCGCCGCCCTGTTCGATCAGCTCACGCGCCTGACTCGCGGCGGTATCGGCATTACTGGCGTTGTCGCGCACCAGCACTTCGATCGGGCGACCCCCGATGGTGACAGCAGCTAAAGCGGCATCCATATCGTTATTGTAGTCTGCCGGATTGATGCCTGCCGCATAGAGCAGACCCAGTTTGAACCCGTATTCTTCCT
>CAIVEA010000376.1 GCA_903904765.1 uncultured Chloroflexota bacterium | reverse complement strand
GCGGCAGCATCATCAATATCACCTCAATTGACGCGACGGCTGCTGATGGCACATACTCGACCTATTGCACCGCCAAAGCGGGGTTGGTGAACCTCACCCGCTGCATGGCGTTTGAACTGGCCGAGCATCAGATTCGCGTGAATGCGGTCGCCCCCGGTTTCACCATGACCGAGATGACCAGCAGCGCAGTTTCCCCCGAACAACTGGATTACCTGCAAACGCGCTTCCACCGCGTCCCCATGCGGCGATTGGGAACGGTGGAGGAATGCGCTGCGCTGGTGGCCTTTCTCAGCTCGGATGAGGCGCTGTATATCACGGGCGAAAATGTGACGATTGACGGCGGGTTGACTTCCAACCTGTTTATTTTTGAATCGCTGGCGCTGATGAACCAGCCTCCCGGCTAAAGGTGTATCCGCTGTCATGATCCGCACCAACCGCCTCACGCCGTATCTGTACGTGCTGCCGATGATCGCGCTGTTGGTCATCGTGTTCGGCTATCCGATCTTCAAACTGTTCGACTTCAGCACCAAACGCATTCGCGGCTTCGATGGCCCATCTATCGGCATGGGGAACTTCGATGCGTTGTTCGCGGATAAGGTTTTCGGGCAGGCGCTGCTGCATAATCTGATTTTGCTGCTCGGCATCTTCCCGCTGATCTTCCTGTCGCTCATCATTGCGGTGGCGCTGTATGAACGGTTGCGCGGCTGGCGCATTTACCAAACGCTGGTGTTCCTGCCCTACATTCTGGCCATCCCGATTGTGGGGGTGGTACTCAAGAATATGTTCCAGTTCAACGGACCACTTAATATGGTGTTGCGGAGCATCGGGCTGGAAGGTGTGGCGCTGGACTGGTTGGGCGATAAAGACATCGCCATCTACACCGTGCTGGCGATGATCGTGTGGCGTGAGGCGGCCTTCGGCATCATTTTGTTCCTATCGCGGTTGCTCTCGTTGAACGAAGAACTGACCGAAGCGGCGCAGTTGGACGGTGCGAACTGGCGACAGCGCACCCAGTACATCGTTATTCCGCAGTTGCGCGGCGTAATCGAGTTCTACGCCATCATCGGCTTGATAACGCTGCTAGCCTCGGTATTCGCCTACGTGTACATCGTACCGGGCAAAGGTGCGCCCGCCAACGGGACGATGGTGCTGGAACTGTATATCTACAACTGGGCGTTCGAAAAGCGCTTGCCGGGGATGGGTGCTGCTGTGTCCATCATTTTGCTGGTGGCGACGCTGGTGCTGATGGTGGCCTTGTTCTACATCCGGCGCGGTGCAGCGCGTGAGGAGACACAATAGTGGCGCAGGCACAAACTACGGCAGCCTCCAGCGAGAACAGCGCCCCCTCGGCAGTGAATAGCCGCAGTCCGCTGGTGACGGGAACACTGCAAATTCTGTTGATCTTGGCGGTGTTGGTGGCGCTCATCCCCGGTCTGTTCATGATAATGACCGCCTTCAAAACCAACACGCAGTACGGTGTAGACAAGATCGGTCTGCCTGTCCCTTTCACAACCGAGAATTTCGCGGCGGTGCTGACCGAGCATCCCTTCCCGCTATGGATGCTCAATTCCGCCATTTTGTCCGGCGGCGCG
>CAIVEA010000375.1 GCA_903904765.1 uncultured Chloroflexota bacterium | reverse complement strand
TAATGTAATACAATGCCTGTAGTTTTCGCATATAATGATGTGTAAAGAATAAACACGGTAATTTTCTACACTCATTTACTCCTTGAGATGAGAGTTATGGCTGCATTACATTTTGCCGCCTACTTGGAACGACTAGGTATTCACGATCTCAATACGCCCCCGTCTGACGATGTGTGGCAGGCCTGTCTTCATCTTCTCGATCGCGTGTTGAGCGAACAGGCTATGCTGAACACGTTGTTCGAGCAAACGAATGACTCGGTGGCGATTTTTACGTTGGAAGGGTGCTGCATCAAAGCCAACCCGCAGGCAGCGAAGATGCTGGGCTATGATTCGCCGGAGGAACTCATTCAGAGTCCGGTGATTCACTGGATTACGCCGGAATGCCTGTCGCAGATGATGGATGCTTTTCAGCGGGCAGCAGTCGGCGAAACTATTCCCCGTTTTGAGTGTGTGCTGCGCCGCAAAAATGGTGATTCGTTCCCGTGTGAGATCAATTTGCAGGTCAGTCGGGATGAAGATGGTCAAGCGCGATGGGTGCAAAGCATCATGCGCGATACCACTCATCGTAAGACAATCGAATCTGCACTACGGCAAGAATCGCAGTCCCGACAGGAACATGAGACCCGGCTACAACTTATCAACGATGCGATGACCGATCTCGTATGCCAGATCAGTGCCGACGGGATTGTGGAATACGTCAGTTCGTCCATTATGCGAGTATTGGGCCGCAATGTGGATTACTGGTTGGGGAAATCCGCACTTGTGCTGCTGGAATCCATTCATCCTGATGATCGAACTCAAATGCTAGATGTGTTCCAAAGCACGTTTGGCAACCCAACTGAAACGGTGGTGCGCTATCGCTACCAACATGCTGATGGGCATTATGTGTGGTTCGAGAGTACAGGACGATCTGTAGAAGACCTTAATGGTCGTTGGAGCATCGTATTTGTCTCGCGGGACATCACTCATCAGAAAATAGCGGAAGAGGCGCTGCGCGAACAAGAGGTGCGGCTGAAGCTCATCACCAACCATATTGAAGATGTGGTTTTGCTAATCGGACTGGATGGGCTGACTCACTACGTCAGCCCTTCGTTTAGATTGGTGCTGGGACATGATCCGGCGGAGTATGTAGGGCGCGGAGCCGAGGCGCTGGGGCAGATCATCCAACCGGAAGAACTGTACCGTGTGGGCGAGGCCATCCAGCAGGTGATTGCAACCGGACACAGCCAGAAGCGCGAATTTCGTGTGCGCCGCGCTGATGGGGAATATATCGACATGGAAGCGATGTATTCCCTCGTGCTGCGTGAGGGGCATGTGGAGGGTGTCCTCAGCGTTTCGCGGGATATTACGGCGCGTAAAGCGGCGGAAACGGTGTTGCAAGAACGCGAAGCCCAGCTGCGTCTGATTACCGACAACATGGCTGATGCTGTGAGTGCTTTTGACCTCAATGGCATCACCCGCTATGTCAGCCCCTCGATCAAGGCGATCACGGGTTTCACGCCTGAAGAACTCATCGGTGAGGGTTTAGAGTCGCGCGGCGAACGCATGCACCCGGACGATGTACCCGCCACTGCTGCTGCCATTCAGCAGGTCTACGCCACGCATCAGTCGCAGAAGGCCGAGTACCGGACGCGGCGGAAGGATGATACGTATGTCTGGCTGGAAAGCTTATTCAGCCCGCTGCTGAAGGACAATCAGATGGTGGGGTTTTCCACCACCACCCGCGACATCAGCCAGCGCAAGCAAGCCGAAATCACGCTGCGCGAACAGGAAGAACGGCTGCAACTGACGCTCCATGCAGCTAAAGCAGGATCGTGGGAATGGAATCTACGAACCTATTCCACACGCTGGTCGGATCAAGAATTTGTTCTGTTTGGACTATCGCCTAATGTGTTTATACCCACGCTCGAAAAATGGATGGCCTGCATTCATCCCGATGATCTAGAAAATCTATTCAATCAGTATAACAACGCGATTCAGAATGAAGAAATCTGCGATCAGGAATACCGGGTGATCTGGCCGGATGGCAGCATTCACTGGATGCATGACATGAGTCAGTCATGGCATGACCGCAACGGTGTGCCAGAACGAATCATCGGCATCACGATGGACATCACCGCCCGCAAACAAGCGGAAATTGCGTTGCGCGAACAGGAAGAACGGTTGCAACTGGCGCTGCAAGCCGCCAAAGCCGGCGCATGGGAATCGACCCTCGCCACACAGGATACGCACTGGTCAGATCAAGAATATGCTTTGATGGGGCGTTCCCGTGCCGATTACACGCCCACACAGGACTGGTGGGAAACCTGCGTGCATCCTGATGATCGAGAGCAGGTGGTGACGAACTATTTCAATGCCATTGTGAATCACGTCAATGGCGATCAAGAGTACCGGGTGGTGTGGCCAGATGGCAGCATTCATTGGTTGCACGATTTGAGTCAGGCGCAATATGACCGGGGTGGTGTGGC
>CAIVEA010000374.1 GCA_903904765.1 uncultured Chloroflexota bacterium | reverse complement strand
CTCGAAATCAACCGGGCAACGTGCAGTAACACGTCTGCACTCGTTCCGGTCAGGGTGCCGCAATTCCACGAGGCGGGTGTATAATTCACCCTCATGAATCCAAAATCCACCCGCCCCCACTTCTATCAACGCCGAATCAAGATCGGCGCACCCGTAGTAGAATAGTTGCAGAGACAAGCCGTGATGGTGAGTGAGGAATCGGTCTAATGGCGCTCCAATTGCCTGTGCAATATGAACAATTGATTGAACTCGTAGACCAGCTTTCTGAGGAACAGCAGAACGACCTTATTCAGCGGTTATTGACGCAGCGTGCCCGCCAACATCCTCTCACGATTGAGGAAAAACTCAAATTGCTGGATAGCCTAAAGATTCATGCTGCCGTTCGAGAAGAACCCTCGATCCGGCGTGAGGATTGGTACGATGATGATGGCCGCTAGGGTCTTTGTGGATACCAACATCCTATTGCGGGTTGTTCTGTCCGAAATGAGTCAGCACGCTCAAGCGGATGCACTGTTGAAGCGTGTCATCAGCGAAGGCGCAGAACTCTGGATTAGTGGACAAGTGATTCGGGAGTTTGTTGTTCAAGCGACTCATCCGCGTACATTGAATGTTCCTCTCACGATTCGGCAAGCCGTATATGAGGTTTTGGCATTCGACGGGCTGTTTCATATCGCTGATGAGACTTCAGCGGTGCGTAGCCAGTTATTGGAATTATTGCTGGAATATCCCACTCTGGGTAAACAGGTTCATGACGCTAATTTGGTTGCCACGATGCTTGTTTATGGTATAGACACCTTGCTTACGATGAATGTGGCTGATCTGAAGCGATTTGCGGATAAAATCACGCTGCTTTCACCGCTGGATACCTCGAACTAAGTCATTTCCTACGGACTCGAGGCGGGTGTATAATTCACGCTCATGAATCCAAAATCCACCCGCCCCCACTTCCTCTATCCCGCCCTCGTGCTGCTGCTGGTCGCACTCAGCATTGTGCTGACCGCGCTGGTCAGCCGCACCGTGTACGAGCGTTTGCCGCACCTCGAAGACGAGATGGCCTACCTGTGGCAGGCGCGGACGCTCAACGGCGGTCATGCGGTGCTGGTCTCCCCGTCTCCGGCACGCCCCTACTGGCAACCGTTCATCGTAGATCGTGATGGGCGACGCTTCGGCAAGTACCCGCTGGGCTGGCCGCTGCTGCTCTCGGTGGGGACGGCGCTGGGGCAGGCGTGGTGGGTGAACGCATGGTTGGCGGCGCTGACGGTGGCGCTGGTCTACCGTTTGGGGCGCGAAATTTTCAACCCGGAAACGGGCGTGATCGCTGCCGCACTCGTCACCTTTTCCCCGATGGCGCTGCTGCTCAACGGTACGCTGATGGGGCATACCGCTGCGTTGTTCAGCAGCACCCTGTTCTTCTACGCCTACTGGCGGCTGGAACGTGGCGGACGGCGGGCGCTGTGGTGGGGGGCGCTGGCGGGCGTGGCGCTGGGGCTGACGGTCATTAACCGTCCGCTGGCGGGCGTGGCGGTGGTCGCGCCGTTCGTGCTGTGGAGCGCTATCCGGTTGCTGCGGCGGATTCCGCAGGGGTGGGCGGCGCTGTGGCAGACGCTTGCGCCGCTGGTGGTGCTCGGTAGCCTGACTCTGGCTTTCGCGGTGGCGATTCCGGCTTATAACACGGCAGCCATGCGCGACCCCCGCGCCAATCTATATCTGCTGGTGTGGCCGTATGACCGCGTAGGCTTCGGCGAAGGCTACGGGCGCAACGGGCATACGCTCGAAAAAGGCTTGCGCCAGACGCGCTGGGATTTGTCGCTGGCGGCAGCGGATTTGTTCGGCTGGCAGTCCGGGCCGATGCCGCCGGAGAGTGATCGCTTACGGCTGTCGGCGGTGTACTGGCCTTCGGTGGGCTTGAGCTTCCTGCTGCTGCCCTTCGGCCTATTGATCGGGCTGCGGCGGCGGGCGGTGGTGTGGGGGCTGTGGTTTATCGCAGGTGTGGTGGTTTTCGCCGCCAGTACCAATTTACCGGTGAGTTGGCTGCAAGACCGTGATGTGGCGGTGGTGTGGATGACACTGGCGGGTGTGTGGTTCGTGCTGCCGTTCGCCGCGCTGTACATCGGGCAACCGGGGCGACAGGCGGTGTGGACGGCGCTGCTGGCAGCCGTTCCTGTGGCGCTGGTGGTGCTGTATGTCGCCTACTGGATCGGGTCGCAGTTGTACAGCACGCGCTACTATTACGAGGCGCTGACGGCCTGTGCGTTGCTGGCGGCGCTGCCGTTGGGCTGGCTGGCGGCGGGTGGGCGCTGGTGGCGCATCGGCGTGGGCGGCGGGCTGGTGGTGGCGCTGCTGGTCAGCCTGTACGGGTATAGTATGCCGCGCATCTCGCCCCTCTATCGCTTCAACTGGGTGAGTCCGGCGCTGATTGAGGCGGTGGAAGCGCGGCGCGAGGGTGAGCGTCCGGTGCTGGTACTCATCACAGGCGAGGATGTGCGCTGGCGGGCTTACGGGGCGTTGATGGCCTCCACCAGCCCGTATCTGGACAGCCCGATTGTGGCGGCATGGGACACTGGCGGCAGCGGTGTGCGCGACGCGATTTTGAGCGCCTTCCCCGATCGGCAGGTCATCCTGATGACGGCTGACCGCAACCGAGCTTGCTTCGGGGAGTCTCTGTCGGGCGAATGTTATGGTGAGCCACCCGCTGGATCATAACAAGATTCATGGAACATTACGCCTAGCAGGGCGTGTCTCTATGAAATTTTCGATGCCCACCCTGTATCGTTCCCGTGAAAATTTGACAACCGAACAGGAGTTCGTCTATACTCTAGAACAATCATTCATGAAAGTATTGAGGTGCTATGATGCCCAGTAAAGACTTTAATCAACTCTCCGAACGGCAGCGCAATATCTTGCGCTACATCGAATCCTACATCGAGGAAAACGGCTTCCCTCCCACTATCCGCCAGATCGGAGAGAATACGGGCATCAACTCCACTTCGGTGGTCAACTACAACCTGAACAAGCTGGTCATGGCGGGCTACCTGAACCGTTCGCAGCATGTGTCACGCGGGCTGCGTCTGACCGTGCCTGTGCCGGGCAACGAACGGCGCACCGGGCGCACGGTGGTGGCGCGTAAGCCGCAGAAGATCGCGGTCATCGGGCATATTTTCGCCAGCAATCCGGTGCCTGTGCCGGATGATTACCACTACGACGAGGACGACCTGATCGAAGTCACCTCCGATATGCTGGGCGGCAACGATCCGGCGGAGTCGTATGCGTTGCGCGTGAAGGGCGACTCGATGATGGATGCCATGATCCGCGAAGGCGACATCGTTATTTTCCGCCGTCAGGAAACCGCCAAGAATGGCGATATGGTGGCAGTGTGGCTGACCGACCGCAGCGAAACCACGCTCAAGTATTTCTACAAAGAAGGCTCGAAAGTGCGTTTGCAACCTGCCCACCCCAACATGGAACCGATCTATGTGGAGGCGCGGAACTGCCGCATCGAAGGCAAGGTGCTGTCGGTCATTCGCCAGCTGTAGTTGCCTGAAATCCACCCTCAACCCCGCCCCCTCAGCGCTCATGGCTGAGGGGAGTCCTCGGGAGAAAAGCAGAATCATCCTCTGGAAGTCCCTTGCTTTGAGGGTTGAGGGACTACAGGGTGAGGGTAAATCAAAGGGCGCGAACACTCACGCTCTTTTGATTTGGCGCGGCTAATCCGCCTGCGGGCTGAACAGCGCAGCGTGGTAGATGAACGCGCCGGACACGGTGCAGACCGCCGTTTCACCGTCGCGCAAAATCAGCGTCCAATCGTAGAGGCCGTAGACGGGCAGGCGTTTGAGGGGCAGTTGCAGCCCGACCAGACTGCCGCCCGGCACATCGGCGTTCAGGTTTTCGCCGCTGAACCGCTGCCGCACCGTCAGTCGGATGCCGTCCGGTGTGCTGGCGTTCACCAGAAATGTGATTTGCTCGTCCGGCGTGAAGGTACGCAGGCTTTTCAGGTTTGAGCTTACGATGAAATTGGCGCAGCGTTCGGCGACGCTGATGGTTGGGGCAGGTGTGCGCGTTGGCGTAGATGAGGGGAGTGCGGTGGGTGGCGCAGTTGTCGGCGTGGGGGTGGCTGTCCATTCGGGTGGGAGCGTGGCGCGAACGGGCACATTCGGCAGCACGGGCGTGGTGGTCAGTGGGATGGCGGCGGGCGGGGCGCAAGCTGCCAGTAACAACAGCGCCGCAGCATAGGCTACGGCGCAGAAAAGCATGCGATTCATGACTGGACAGCGGGTTAGGCGCTCTCGCCCAAACGACGTTCCGTGCCGGCCAGCAGGCGCTGGATGTTCTCGCGGAAGCGGAACAGGATCATCAGCGTGACCACGAGGAAGTAGAAGGTATATTCGACAGGCATCTGACTCTGGCTGATGAGTACGATCACCCACAGCGTAGACAACAGGCACATCGTCAGCACGGCCAGCGACACGTAGCGCGTGGCGGCGATCACCAGCCCGCCCAACAACCCCATGCCGATAATCACCTGTACCGGAGCCATCACCAGCAGCGTGCCGAACCAGATGGCCGCGCCTTTGCCGCCGCGCAGTGTGCCGGTAATCATTGAGGCGAACAGCGACCAGTTGTGACCGATGACCGCCACTGTAGCCGAAACAGCCGTCGCT
>CAIVEA010000373.1 GCA_903904765.1 uncultured Chloroflexota bacterium | reverse complement strand
GGGCGCAGTTTGCGGACATCCCATTCGTCCACACTGTACCCGAACATCTTGACGAGCGTGGTGTTGACGTGCCGTTCGGCTACTTCGTGCGTTCCGGGGACAAAGATGCTGCCAACCACGCCTTCCTGAATCGAGTCTAGAATGGCGAGGAGTTCGGCACGTTTCTGTTCCAGTTCGGCGGTGCGCTCGGCAACTCGGGACTCCAATTCGCGGTTATGCTGCTGGCTGGCTTCATACATGCGGGCGTTTTGTATGGCGATCGCGGCTTGATCGGCGAAGGCTTGTAGTTGTTCGCCATGGGAGTCGTTAAATGTATTTGGGGTCATACTGTCTACATCTAAGAACCCGATAACATGGTCATTGGCGATAATCGGTGCCATCGCATTGGAGCGAATCCATGCAGTTGCCGGGATGGAAATCCAATTTGGGTATTGATGGGTATCTGATACCACCAGCGGTTGGTGGGTGGTCAGCATCTCGCTCATGTTGGGTATGTCCTGCACCAATAGGTTAATGTGTCTGATTTCTTCCGCAATATCGTATTGCTCATAGCCGCGTGAACGGACGCTGCGGGCGATTCCATCCTCGATCAACATAATGTTGACCACATCCAGTGGCATGATATGGGTGAGCATCTCCATGATGCGATCCAGCACTGCATCCAGATTCAAGTTGCTGTTGATGGTAGCAGCGGCTTCACGCAGGGCTTCGGCTAACAGACGCTGTTCACGTTCGGCGGTTTCGGCACGCTGGCGTTCTGCAATCTCGGTGCGAAGCTGTTGTACACTGTAGGCGTTGTCCAGCGCGATCGCTGCTTGATCGGCAAATGCTTGCATACGGGCTGCGATTTCCGGCGTGAGCGCACCGGGGATGTTGCTCATGAGGTTCATCATGCCGATGACGCGCTCGTGCGAGATAATGGGCAGCCCGATGTAGGATGCCACAACATCGGTGTCGGTATGGCTGATGATGATGGGTTGGGCATCTTTTATGACTTGCTTTAAGCTAAGGTTGGTGTGATTGGAAGTAGATATATCTTGTGGGGGAGGCGAGATATTCATCCCACGTTGCTGTACGACTGGTACTTCATCACCTACGATTTGAGTGATGGCGACGGATACCCCCGGCAGTAGGATGCTCACGCCCATCTTAATCTTTTCCAGCACATCTTTGGTTTCGAGCGAGGTGTTCAGCGTGCCAATCACTTCGCGCAGGGTATCGTTGAACTGCCGTTCGCTTTGCGCGGTCTGTTCCGCATGGTAACGTTTGCTGTTATCAGTCACGAACCCTTCTAAAAAGATGACGCGACCCGTTTCGCTTTGAACGGTGCGGATTGTGATGGTGACTGGAATGGGCGTGCCATCTTTGCGTTTGAGCATGCCCTCCCATTGAACAAAGTCATCATTGGTGAGGGCTTCCCGCATCAAATCCGCACGGTCTTGCGGGTTTAGATAGACATCATTAGCCAGATTCCTCTTTATGAGGTCGAGTTCGTTGTCGTAACCCAGTAAAGTTGCAAGGTGCTTGTTCGCAAACAATAGTTGTCCATTTAGACTGCTGCGGAAAATACCGGCTACATTGCTGTCTACCATCGAGCGATACCACTTATCCCGCACTGTATTGGCACGCAATTCGCGTGTTTCGAGCAGGCCTTGCAGGCGGCGTTCGATCAGTAGGGGCGACTGTGGCCATGTGAGTACATCGTCCGCGCCTGCGTGGAATGCGGCAGCAGTGCGTTCGGATGGGGCGATCATGATGATGGGTAGCCCAATCTGATGTAGATGGCTGACGGATTCGTACACGCGATCATCATTGAAGTCATCGGAAATGAAGGCGGCGGATAGGGTATCAAAAAGTTGTTCTGCGGCTTGGATGCAATCGGTCAGGGTGGAGACGCAATGGAGGCGGTAGTCATCGTGCTTGAAGGATTGCTGGAAGAAATTGAAGATTTCGGGCGAACATGCTGCGATCAACAAATCCAGCATACTTTACAACTTTCAGGAATTGTATAACGGCAGATTTTTTGACTCGATCAACATTTTAGTGGGATTTGGGAAAAACACCATTACAAAGATTGTTTTCTAATAACACTATAGCCTACGGTTTATATAATTTATGTGTTAATTGTGCGATTGTGAAAATTGTATGCGAGGTAGCGGTTAATCGGGTGC
This sequence comes from uncultured Chloroflexota bacterium, assembly GCA_903904765.1. The sequence goes on along the minus strand of CAIVEA010000373.1, from coordinate 9,078 downwards.
TTATCGCGGGGGCTTTTTTATGCGCTCAGCCTTTGAGCAGCACGTTGAAGCGGGTGCCGCGTCCCACTTCGCTTTCTACGTTGATATTCCCACCGTGCAGTTCCACAATTTCGCGGGCGATGCTCAGGCCAAGCCCCATGCCTTGCCCCACTTTACGTACACGGTAAAACGGCTCGAACAGGTTAGGCAGATGTTCGGGGGCGATGCCTGCGCCGGTGTCCTCGATCTGGATGAGTACGCCGCGTTCGGTGGGGGTGGGTAGATGCACCGTGACTATGCCGTTGTCTGGCGTGTAGGTGATGGCGTTGACGATCAGGTTGGTCAAAACCTGATTTAGCCGATCAGGGTCGGCGTTCAAGCGGACAGGCTGCGGCGTGAATTCGGTCAGTAGCGAGATGCGCTTTTTTTCCGCCAGCGGTTGCTGCATCATCACGCTATGCTCGATAAACGGTTGCAGGTCAATCGGCTCGGTATGCAGTTCGATCAAACCATGCTCAAAACGGGCTTGATTGAGCAAGTCATTTACCAACCGTTCCATTTGGTTCGAGATTTCGTCCAGAATGTTCAGGTGGCGTTCCAAGTCCTGCGGTTTGCGGCGCGTGAGATCGAGGCGGGTTTTGAAGCCGGTTAACGGGGTACGGAGTTCGTGGGCGGCGGCGGCCACGAACCGCGCCTGTCGTGCTTCCAGTTCATGTTCCTTGCTCACATCCCGGTAGACCGTGACCGACCCGATGTGTCGCCCGTCGCTGCCGACAATTCTGTTGACGGTGAGCGCCGTCAGCACTGTTGTGCCGTCCCGCCGCTGGAACGAATACACATCATGGTAAGCCCCGGTGGCATCTGATATTCGGCGGGCGTTCTGGATGAACGTTTCATATTCTTCTGGCGAAACGGTATCCGGGCGCAGTTTGTACAAATCCCATTCGTCCGCCGTATAGCCAAACATGTGGTACAGCGTGATGTTCACATGCCGTTCAATCACATGTTTTGTCCCCGGCGCGAAGATCACTCCCATCACCCCTTCGCCGATGGAATTGAGGATGGCGGCCAACTGCCCCCGGTCTCGTTCCAGTTCAGCAGTGCGTTCAGCCACGCGAGCTTCCAGTTTGCGGTTGTACCGTTGGCTGGCTTCGTACAGACGGGCGTTTTCGATGGCGATGCCCACCTGATTAGCGAACGCTTGCAGGCGTTCGCCATCGGCTTGCGTGAATTTGTTCATCTCGCTACTGTCGAGGTTCAGGAAGCCGATCACTTCATCATTGACGATGATCGGTGCGGAGGCGTTGGAGAGAATCCATTGGTCATGTTTGATGTCCACCCACCCGGAATAGGATCGTGTATCGGTGATGACCAGCGGTTGGCGGGTTTCGACCATGTGGCGCAAGTTGGCAGTGGTGGAGAGGGATAATTCAAGCTGATCCATCATCTCCTGTTGCCCGTGTTTCTCATAACCTTTTGAACGGGCGCTACGGGCGATTCCGTCCTCGATGAGCAGGATGTTGCCTACATCCACCGGTATGACGCGGTTGAGCGTTTCCAGAATCCGTGCCAGCACAGCATCCAAATTCAGGTTGCTGTTGATGATGGCGGCGGCTTCGCGCAGGGCTTCGGTCATCAGGCGCTGTTCGCGTTCGGCGGCTTCGGCACGCTGGCGCTCAGCAACTTCCGCCCGCAGTTGTTCGACGGTACGGGCGTTCACGATGGCGATAGCCGCTTGGTTGGCGAAGGCTTGCAACCCTTGAGCATGGGTCTGGTTATAGCTGTGAGGCTGGTGGCTATCCAAAATCAAGAAACCGATGACGGCATCATTGATAACGATGGGCGCTCCCACGTTGGAACGAATCCAATCCGTCTCTTTAATGGACACCCAGCCGGGGTATTCTTGAGTATCGAGAATGACATAGGGTTGCCGCGTTTGTACCATTTCGCGCAGGTTGGGAATATTCTGTATCGAGAATTTGACATCTAGGATGCTTTTTCTATCCTTCGCCTCGTAGCCCATTGAACGGACGATGTGGGAGATCCCATTTTCGATTAGCATCACTATTCCCGCATCCACCGGCATGACGCGGTTGAGCGTATCAAGCATTCTCGATAGCACTTCATCGAGGTTCAGGTTGCTGTTGATGACGGCAGCGGCATCGCGCAAGGCTTCGGCCATCAGGCGCTGTTCGCGTTCGGCGGCTTCGGCACGCTGGCGTTCAGCCACCTCTGCGCGGAGTTCTTGTACGCTGCGAGCGTTATCCAGCGCGATAGCGGCTTGATCGGCAAAGGCTTGCATCCGATGAGCATCGGTTTCGCTGAATGCCCCCGGCTCGGCGCTGTCCAGATTGAGCATGCCAATCACGTCACCGCGTGCCACAATTGGCAGTCCCATATAGGCGAGATTCCATGCCGACGATTGCAGCCCCCGCCAGTCCGGGTCGGTACGGGTGTCGGAAATGATGACCGCCTGTCGGGTCGTCACGATTTTCTCGAATGTAGGAACTTCGTGGATGGGATAACTGCGCTGCATCATATCCGTCACATCAATGTAGCGTTCCATGCCGTGCTGCCGGACGACTCGCCCTTCGTCGTTTTCAAGCAGCATGATCGAGACGGTATCCAGCGGCATCAGGCGGCCCACACCCTGAATGATCTGTTCCAGCACATCCTCGGTATCCAGCGAAGCGTTGAGCGCAGCCGTCACCTCGCCTAGCGTTTGCGAGAATTGCCGTTCGCTGCGCGCTTCTTCCTCCGCTTTATGGCGCTGGCTATCGTCAACGATAATTCCTTCAAAATATTGTATTCGCCCATCGGTCTCAAATTTCGTTCGTGTGCTGATGGTGACGGGCAGATGAGAGCCGTCTTTGCGCTTGAGAATCCCCTGCCAGTGGACGTATTCCTTGGTTGCTAATTCCTCATAGACCAGATCAGATCGGTCTTGCGGATTCAAATAGATATCGCGGGGGATGTTCACATTCATCAGTTCTTGTTCGCTGCCGTAGCCTAGCATCTTCGCCAGACTGCGATTGGCGTAGATAACGTGCCCGTCTAGCGTGCTGCGGAAGATGCCCGCGATGTCGTTTTCGATGATGGACTGATACCAGCGATCACGCTCGGTTTGGGCGCGTAACGCATGATGTTCGACGAGTGTTTGCACCCGGCGGCGGATGACCACTGGCGGTTGCGGCAGGTTGAGCACATCACCCGCGCCCGCTTCGTAAGCTGCTTCTGCTTGTTCCGATGTTGCGATCATCAAGACGGGTACACCGCGTTGGACGTAGGTCTGGCAGACGGTGAAGGGGTTGCCATCCGGCAGGTCGGCATGCAGGATGAGGATGCGCGGTGGCGGGGTGTGACCGAGGCAAGTGGGAACATCCCCTACCCACTGGACGTGATATTCCGGGTCACGCTCAAACAGTTCATGGAGGAGTTGGCGAATTTCCGGGTTAGCAGATGCAACCAGCATACCCAGCATGAAACTTAGACCTGATGGTAATCGCTTTTATGACCAATACGATACTGCGCTCATTGTACCACTGCCAATCGCAGGCTTATCGTAAAGAATATGCGGGGAAATTGCAGCATGTACTATAGATTTTAGCATTTATTGAATTGCAGCCAACAAAAAAGGCAGGAGATTCTGCACATCTCCCGCCTTTTTTCGTTTCGATAATCAGCGCGTTAGCCGTGCCGCAGCATAAAGCGCCCCATGCGATCCAGCGCGATTTCGATCTTGTCGCGGCTGGTGGCGTAACAGGCACGCACGAAACCTGTGCCGCTGCGCCCGAACGCGCTGCCCGGTACAACGGCGACGCGCTCCTCGTGCAGCAGGTTTTCGCAAAATTCCTCGTCGGTCATGCCGGTGACGGTGATGTTGGGGAAGGCGTAGAACGCGCCACGCGGCTCGAAGCACGACAGCCCCAGACTGCGGAGGCCGTCCACAATCAGCCGCCGTCGCGCATCATACTCATCATGCATCATTTTCACATCGGCCTCACCGTTGCTCAGTGCTTCCAGCGCGGCCATCTGCCCGATGGTGGGGGCGGACATAATCAAATACTGGTGCAGTTTGCGGATGGCTTCCATGATCTCGGTGTTGGCGCACACATAGCCGATGCGCCAGCCCGTCATGGCGAACGATTTGCTCATGCCACTCATGGTAATGGTGCGGTCATACATGCCCGGTAATGAGGCAAAGCTGATCGGGTCTACGCCGTACACCAGCCGTTCGTAAATCTCATCGGAAAGCACGATCAAGTCGTACTTCTCCGCGACGGCGGCGATTTCGAGCATCCGTTCGCGGCTGAGGTACGCGCCGGTGGGGTTGTTCGGGTAGTTGATGAGGATGGCTTTGGTGCGCGGCGTGACAGCGGCTTCCAGCATCGCGCCTGTCACCTGAAAATCATCTTTCACGAAGGTATCCACATGCACCGGCACACCGCCTGCCATCTGCACGGCGGCGGCGTTGGCGACGAAACACGGTTCGGGGACCAGCACTTCATCACCGGGGTCGAGGATGGAACGTAGTGCGAGGAACATGGCCTCGCTCACGCCCACCGTGACGAGAATCTGGTTGTCGGGGTTGTAGTGGATGCCGTGCAACCGTTCGATGTAAGCCGAAATCGCCCGCCGCAGTTCAATCGTGCCGGAGTTGGAGGTGTAGGCCGTCTTGCCTTGCAGCAGCGAATCGATGCCGCGATCAATGATGTGGCGCGGGGTGACGAAATCCGGTTCGCCAATCCCTAGCGTGACCACATCTTCCATCGTTGCTGCGATATCGAAAAAGCGGCGGATGCCAGACGGACGCAGACTCTGGACAGATTCGGAAATGCGGTTGCGAGTGCGGAGCATCATATCACCTGATTTCATAAGAAGTGATGCCATTATAGAACCGCTGCGAACGCAAGGCATAGACCATACCTGACCAAAATGCCGGAAAATTTCGTACAGAGTGTACGAAGTGCTGTACTTCGCCCATTTGTGCTAAAATAGGATCAAGTCTCTGGGAAGATGATGCGGTTGCGACCTGTGACAGGAGAAAGCGGACGAGATGAGCGCGGATACGGGATCGGTATGGGTGAGCATTTGCGGGATTGCGGTAGTGGTGGGTTTCCTGATTATTCTGGCGGGTTTCCTTGTGGTGCGGGTGCTGCGGATGAGCGTTTTCGGCTTGGGAATGATGGCGGTGCGCGTGGTGAGTGAAGCGCAGGCCGAGGAGACAACGCTGGATAAGCGCCGTGCCGCGCCGTTGCCTTCCAGCCGTGATTTGCGGGCGCAGGCGCAGTCGCTCGATTTTGATGCCGCTGTTTCCCGCCGCCGCCAGAACCCGACTGCGCCCGCCCCGCCGTCCCCTTCTATCGCGCCGCCGTTGCCCCCGAACCCTGTGGATGACCCCGCGCAGGCGCAGGCCGGATTGCGCCGCCGCCGTCAGCGCAGCACCGAGATGGATGATGATATACTCTCCGAATTCGGGGATGGCGACGGCGATGGCCTTCTGGGGTAGTCCCCATATTGCTTGCCCCCCGTATCAATGCTAGACTCGCCGCTGGAGGGTAAATCCGTTGCCCAAACAAGCTTTGTACCTCAAATGGCGACCGATGTTGTTCGACGACATGATCGGTCAGGAACACATCACCCGTGCGCTGCGGAATTCGCTCAAGACGGGGCGTGTTCGTCATGCTTATCTGTTCAGCGGCCCTCGCGGGACGGGTAAGACGACTTCGGCGCGATTGCTGGCGAAGGCGCTCAACTGCCTCGACCCGAACCCAGATGTGCGTCCGTGTAATGTGTGCGCGGCCTGCGTGGCGGTGAACGAAGGGCGCTATCTCGACTTGATTGAGATTGACGCGGCCTCGCATACCAGCGTGGATGATGTGCGTGATCTGCGCGACAAAATCGCCTTCGCCCCCGGCGAGGGACAGTACAAAGTGTACATTATTGACGAAGTACACCGCTTCAGCGCCAGCGCCTTCGATGCGCTCCTCAAGACGCTGGAGGAACCGCCCGCGCATGCCATCTTCATCCTCGCCACCACCGAGATTGACAAAGTTCCGCAGACCATCAAAAGCCGCTGCCTGCCCTTTGAGTTCCGGCGTGTGTCGGTGCATGAGGTAGCGGACAGATTGGGGCAGATCGCGGCGGACGAAGGGCTGCATATCGAACGCGGGGCGCTGGAACTGGTGGCGCGGCAGGGGACAGGCAGCGTTCGCGACAGCATCAGCCTGCTCGATCAGATTGTCTCTGATCCCGACGAGGTGGTGACGCTGGAAACGGTACAGCGCGTCCTCGGCACGGCGAACATGGCAGCGGTCAAAGAACTGGTGAATGCGCTGATTGCGATGGATGCACCGTCTGGTTTGCACCTCATCGCTGCAACGGTGGACAGTGGCGCTGACCCGCGCCAGTTCGGGACGCAGACGGTGGAGCATTTGCGTGCTGTGCTGCTCACGCAGACCGCCAGCTCCGATCTGGTGGAAGCCTCCCGCGAAGATCAGGCCTTGTACGAAGAACAGGCTGTACTCATCAGTCGCGCACGGTTGCTCAAAGCCATTCGCGCCTTCAATGAAGCGGTGGTCGCCTTCAAAGGCGGTTGGCAGCCACAGTTGGCGCTGGAGATGGCCTTTTTAGATAGCTTGAGCGAGGATGTCCCGCAAATGATGGTGGCTGCGTCCGCCGCCGCGCCGCCGATGAACGCTCCGCTGCCGCAGCCTGCCGTACCTGTGGAGGCGTTGCCGTTGGGTGCGCCGCCGGTGGTGGATGTGAGCGTGGTGCGTGAGAAGTGGCCCACGTTGCTGCGTGTATTGGGTAGTAAAAATGCCACCGCCCCCGATCTGGTGCAATATTTTCATCCCCTGCGCGTGGAAGGAAATGTGGTCATTCTGGCGACGGATAACCACTTCTACTTTGACCGCATTCAGAACCCGCCCGAAAAGCTGCGTTTTGTGGAGTGGGGGTTGAGCGCGGTGCATAAAGTGCCGCTGCTGGCGAAGGCCGTGCTGGTCGCGGCGGGCGAAATAGGCGGCAAGGGCGGGGCGGCGACGATTCCCTATGATCCAAACGACGCGCTGTTTTCAGTGGCAGCGGAGTTAGGGGCGAAGATTACCCCAGTGGAACAACGCAATAATTTAGTGCAAGATCAAGAGGAGCAATAACAATGTCGAAGCGACGTGGTGGTGGGTTCGGTGGCGGCGGGTTGCCCGGTGGCATGCAGGGTGGCATGGGCGGGCTGATGCGCCAGTTCCAGAAGATGCAGGAAGATATGGCGACGGCGCAGCAGGCGCTGGAAACCGAAGTGGTGGAAGTATCGGTGGGCGGCGGCGCGGTGAAGATCGCCATCAGCGGTCATCAGCGGGTGCAGTCCATCAGCATCAACAAAGAGATGATTGACACCAGCGACGAAGAATGGCTGACCGATCTGCAAGATATGCTGGTAATGGGCATCAATCAGGCGGTGGAGAAGAGTCAGGAGTTGGCGGCGAAGCGAATGGAAGGTATCACCGGCGGTCTGGGCGATAACCCGCTGCTGAGTGGGCTGTTGGGCGGATAACGGGCATCCCCGATGAGCAACGCGATTCCCGAACCGGTCACGCAGTTAATAGATGCATTTTCACGCTTGCCGGGGGTGGGGCCAAAGACGGCCTCTCGCCTGACGTATTACCTGCTCCGTGCGCCGGACGAGGTGACGCTGAAACTGAGCGATGCGCTGCGCGATTTGAAGGCGCGGACGAAGTTTTGTTCGTCGTGCTTCAATATCACGGTGGATGACCCTTGCCCGATTTGCAGCGACCCGCGCCGCGATCATCATCAAATCGCCGTTGTGGAAGAACCGCTGGATGTGCTGGCGATTGAGCGCACGGGCAGTTTCGAGGGGTTGTACCATGTGCTACACGGCGCGATCTCGCCCGTGAACGGCATCGGCCCGGATAATTTACGAATCCGCGAGCTGGTCAAACGGGTGGAGCAGGGTGAGGTGCTGGAAATTATCATCGCCACCAATCCCGGCCTCGAAGGAGATGCGACGGCGCTGTACATCCAGCGCGAGCTAACCGGAAAGCCGGTGAAGCTGACGCGACTGGCACGCGGGCTGCCCGTCGGCGGCGACATCGAGTATGTGGATGCTGTGACGCTGAGTAGGGCGCTACAAGGGCGCAGCGCGTTATAGTTATTGAAATGAAACGGATTGATAATCGGGGCTGTTCGCGCAGCCCCGATTGATTCACGGGATACTACGAGAGAAAAACGAGTTTTGAAAACTCGTGTACTTTTTCACAATTCAGGCCTTGACGACCTCCTTTCCCTCATGTATTCTTCCGCCCCGCTGACATGGAGAGCAACTTCACAGCCGAAAACTTCAGCCAGTCTAGTTGTGCAAACGACGGACTTGCAGGCCAGCCAACCTGAAACTGACGAGTTTGAAACTTGTTTCACAAAGAGGGTTGACAGCCGCAAAAGCGAGTGATAAATTACTCGCCCCGCTGAGGGAACGCAGCTTAACAAGTTGAACGACCTGCTGACACTACAGTCGGTGTGGTGATCTGGGAAAAATATCCCAAGTATCCCAACCGAGTTTCCGAAATTGTTGAGGAAACGTATTGACAGCCCAGCGGTCAGTTGGTACGCTTAATAAACGTACAAACAAGCACAGCGATGTGCGACGCAACTTAACAACAGAATAGTGAGATAGAAGCTCAAAGCAGTGGCAGGACTGCTTTCAAATAAAACTGCAAAATGAGACAGCAAGCTCTGTCAAAACAAACGGAGAGTTTGATCCTGGCTCAGGATGAACGTTGGCGGCGTGCTTAACACATGCAAGTCGAACGCTAATAGCAATATTGGAGTGGCGCACGGGTGAGTAACACGTAGCTTACCTACCTTCGAGAGTGGGATAACGTTCCGAAAGGAATGCTAATACCACATAAGCTCACGGCCTGTAGAGGGCTGCGAGAAAAGGGGAAACCCGCTTGAAGATGGGGCTGCGGCCCATCAGCTAGTTGGGGCGGTAAAAGCGCACCAAGGCGACGACGGGTAGGGGGCCTGAGAGGGCGATCCCCCACACTGGGACTGAGACACGGCCCAGACTCCTACGGGAGGCAG
>CAIVEA010000372.1 GCA_903904765.1 uncultured Chloroflexota bacterium | reverse complement strand
GCAGGCCGAGCAGGTTGGCCGCCCCGATCACGCCGGCCACCCAGAACGCAGCTTCCGAGCCGAGGCCGCTATCGGGTGGGATGTGGTTCTGCACGCGGACGTGCAGCCCTGCCACTGCCTGTTCCTGATGCTGAAACACGCGCATCATAGCGAGGGCAACGGGATGACGCAGCCCCATCGCGTAACGCCCTGCGCCTTCACCTTCGGTTTCCAAGATCAGGTCATCCCCGTCTTGGAGGGTGATTTCGACGGTGGTATACAGCCCAACTGCCAGTGCAAGGCCGCTGATGGCCGGGCCGATGCCGCTTATTGCACCGGGGAGGGTGATTTTAATTTTGAACATGGGCGCGGCAGTTCGTTTCCACTAGGACGGATAAGACAGCACGAGACGCTATATCTGGTTTACAAATGAATAGCGGGCAGTACAAAGGTAAATGTGCTGCCAACGCCGAGGTTGCTGGATGCCCAGATGTCCCCACCATGACGGGTGATGATGGTTCTGGCAACCGTCAGCCCCAACCCGCCACCGGGTAAATCACGCACCCGTTCATCACGGGAACGGTACATCCGGTCAAAGATCAGGCCGAGTTCATCATCCGAGATGCCGATGCCACGATCCGCCACACTGCAATAGGCTTCGTTCTCGTCGCCCCATGCGTGGATGGCGACGGTTTGTTCCTGCGCGGAATAGAGCAGAGCGTTGTGCAGCAGGTTGTGGATAACGAGTTGAATACGGTCGGGGTCGCCTAGTACCGTCGGCATCGGGTCTTGGACCGAGATGGCAATGGTGCTACGCCGTTCCAGTGCGAAGTGTGTCAGGCTGTTCACTGCGCGGTTGATGATGTCGCGCAGGTCAATCGGGCGGTGCTGAAGTGGCATACCGGCTTCAATCCATGCCAGATCAACCAGTGAACCGACCACCTCGTACACTTTGCCCGCAGTTTGTTTGATGCGCGTCATGAACCGTTGCTGCTGCCCGTTCAATGGGCCGAACTTTTCCACCAGTTCCGCGAAGCCGTTTAAGGCGGAGATCGGGTTGCGGAGGTCGTGCGCCATCGAAGCAATCAGGGCTTCACGGCGGGATTCCATCTCAGCTTTTTCGGTGATGTCTTGTAAGAGGACTGCCCTTCGCCCATCGTCCAATGTGGAGGCCATGCCCAACGCCAAGCGGCGGCGGGGTAGGCGTACTTCGAGCATTTGATCGCCGCTTCGGCTAAATAGATTCACTAGCGCCATATTCTGCGGGAAAATTTGTTCCGGCAGTTGGCCGATGGTGGATTCGGTACGGACAACCAGCATAGACGCGGCAGCGGGATTAATCAGTTCGATAATCCCCTGCTGATCTGCAATTAAGATGCCGTCAGCGGTACAGCGCAGGAAGAAATCAAGCACTACCGGTTGAGATGCTTCAGCCATGTTGATCAACAACCTCGCGCCATTCATTATTCGCCCATTCCACAATCGTACCGGATGGGAACTGAATTCGCGTCCCCTCACGGTTGCGCTGCACCAGAACCCCGTGCTGACGGACGCTGATCGGCGCAGGCCATGAGTATGCGCCTCCCGCCCACACTTTGGTGGGTGAGAGGATGCGAATTCCGTAAGAACGCAGTAGCAAATATAATGGGGCGATTCCGGCTAGATGATGCGTCTCTCCTAAGCCGAGTGGCGCGTCACTGGCTAGAAACTCACTGAAGGCCGAACGAGCGCGGAAGGCGGTCTGAATCGCCGTCAGGTAGCGTTCCAGGAGGGTCGTTGCTGT
>CAIVEA010000371.1 GCA_903904765.1 uncultured Chloroflexota bacterium | reverse complement strand
CTGAGGATGATGTCGAACCAGTGTACCAGCGACCCGAAGGTAATCATCAGGATGAGGATCACGATGACGATGGCAATACCCATTGCCACGAACAGACTTTGGAAGCCCTGTGTCTGCAATTCGCTGTTGAAGCCTTGACTGACGCGAATGGTCGCGGGCAGGTTGGGCAGCGCCTTGATCTTCTGGATGGCTTCTTGCGTCACGCCCAGCGTGTTATCGGTTTCCAGTTCGGCGCTGAAGCTGACGGCGGTTTCGCCATCCACACGAATGTAGGTGTGGGGGGCGTTGTTGCCGCTGCCCGCCGACACGGTTTCGAGGTCGCTGGTGGCGTTGGTCACACCGGGGATGGTGTTGAGTGTATCCAAAACCGTCTGGTTGATGGCCTGAATATCCTCATCTGGCCCCGCCAGTACCAGTTCGAACCCGCCGAAACCTTGATCGCTGAGGGTGGCTGCCGACACGCGCACCGAGTCTTTGCCGAAGATGTTCTCGGCTTCGGTACGGATGCGCTGTGTCCATTGATCGAGGTTATTCTGTTCTTCGACACCGATGGTGATGGCGGCGATGTTCTCGCTCACGCCCTGACCCGCGCCGAGCAGGGATTCGAGGCTTGCGCCAGAACTACCGATTGTGGTTTGTACCGTACCCAGATCACCGTTGTTGTTGTCGCGGATGAACTGCTCCAGTTGCAGAGCCTTCTCATTCGTTTCCAGAATCTTCGTCCCACCCGGCAGGCTGACGTTGACACTAATCTGCGGTTCACCGAGACCGGGGATGAAGGTGGTGGGGCGTGTCCCGAACAGTGCGCCGCCTATTACCAGACTGACCAGCGCAATCGCCAGCACGATCAGCTTGTTGCGCCCGCTGGCAAGCGACCAGCGCAGCGCCGGCACATACAGGCGTTCCAGTGCGCCGTCGTGTTCTTCTTCGGATGCTTCCTGTCGGCCAATGAACAGGTAGGCCAGCGTGGGGACGACAGTGATGGCGACTACGAACGAGGCCAGCAGCGAATAGGTGACGGCGAGGCCGAAGGGCAGGAAGAATTCGCTGATGATGCCACCCGTCAGGCCGAGAGGTAGGAACACGACCACGGTGATGACGGTGGCTGCGAAAATGGCGACGGAGACATCCCGCGTGCCAGCGATGATGGCTTCGCGTTTGTCGCCGCCCTCTTGAATGTGGCGGAAGATGTTTTCCAGCACCACGATGGAGTCATCTACCACGCGGCCAATGGCGACAGTCAAGCCGGAGAGCGTCATGATGTTGATGCTGATGCTGGATGGGAACAGCCGCAGGAAGAACGCGATGAGAGGCGAACTTTCGGCAGCGGGCAGCAGCAGTTTGTTGATGGTGGGTGGAACCCAGTTCATGATCGCCAGCGCGATTAGCAGGGACAGCGGAATGCTGACACCGACCACGAGTGTGCTGCGCCATGCCGGATGCGGGAGGTCACTGGGCCACAGTAGAATGAACAGACCCGCCCCTGCGCCCAGTAGTAGCAGCAGGCGCGAGATGGTGTCCGCTTGCGCGAAGGCGAGGCCAGCATCACCGCCTGCCTTGTCGAGTCCTGAGCTAACCAGCCCGACGAGCAGGGCGAGGAACAGCACGACCATGATGATGCCGATGGTACGGCGCGGCATGCGCGACCAGATGCCACCGCTGAGGAACACGAGAATGATGATGATGGCGAAGATGCCACCGAGCAGACCTTCGCGGGTGACACCGCTGATCGATTCTTCGATGAAGCTGGCCTGTTCAAAGCTGACAGTGGTGATGATGCTGTCGTCTTGCTCGTCAATCGCTTTGACGACATCAGCGACGCGGTGGAAGGCTTCGACGGTGTTTGTTCCCGCCGTTTTGTACACCACGACAATCATACTATTGTTGCCGTTGCTGCGTGTGACCGGGGCAGTCGGCTTGAAGGTATCGCCGCCCGATTTAGCGCGTTCCTGCGCGGCGGCGGGCAGTGTAGCCAGTACATCAGGGTTGAGCAGTTGCAGCGCAGCCATGCCCAAGTCATCAAGGAAGGTGGCATCGCGCTTCGCCATGTATTGCACGGCTTCGGCGGACATATTGCCGAGCAGTGCAGGGGCAAAATTCGCTCCCTGCGGACTGTCGAACAGGCTATTGATGAAGGCCGCCGCGTTCGGGAAGAAGCGGAAGAAGTCATCGGCGCTGTTCAGTTCGATGCCGAGGAAGTTGGCGATCAAGCTCCAATCGGCGTTCAGCGCGGGCGCATCGGGGTCGGCAGCCGGGGTATCCGACTGGTAACGGGCGGCAAGCTGCTGTGCGGCAGATTCTTGTGTGCCGTCCGCGATGGCTTTGAGGGTGGTCGCTGTATCTGCATCGAGTGTACTGGTCACGCTTTCCGGCAGGCTGGCGAGCGCCGCAGGGGAGAACTTGAGCAACACTTCTGGCGCGAGTGCGCTGAAGAAATCCGCCTGTTGGCTGGACAGATAGCGCAATGTCGCGGGGGTCAGGCTGTCGAATAGGCGCACTTCGTAACCCGCGAAGGCTTCCGGCACAGTGCTGTTGATGGTGTTCAACAAGTCGGAGGCTTTTCCCCCTCCAAGCTCAATCAGATCGGCGGCGGTTTTCAGCGGGCGTTCGCTGAATTGCGGACGGCCTGCGAGGGTTTTCCACGCATCGGCCAGTGGCGGAGCCATTACAGGTAGCGCCAGCACGTCCGGTGTGAAGTATTCATACACACCCGCCTGCAACTTCGGCAGGAAGGTCGGGTCATTATCCACGAGATATTGAACGGCTTCCGGGCTGAGTGCGCCGATAATCATCCCCGGATTGATCGGGATGGCGGGTGTGCCGGCAGGCAGGTTGCCGGGATTAGCCAGCAGCAGGAGGAAGTTCATGAAATCGGCAGCTTGCAGCGTTTTGCTGCCCAACTGTTCCGCGATCTGGTCGGGCAGTGGGATGCTCACGAGGTCATCCGCCGTGTCCAGCGTGACCCCGAATTGGCCCCCGATGAGTGCGAAGATGGCGGGCAGCGCAGGGCCTTCGGGCAACTGCGGTGCAGATGTGGCAGTAACTTCGGGCGCAGGCGTGGCGACGGCTTCCGTCGTCGTCGTGCTGGCGCTGGTGTCAGTGTTGGTCGCCGCAACAGGTTCGGCGCTGCTGGCGATGCTGAAACTCGCCAGCGGAATGTCGTCAAAGCTGAAGCTGATGAGCGCGGGCGGCGCAATACGCCACGCCGACGGGAGTTCGACGGGGTCGGCCTGTGCGTCCGTTCCGGTGATGCTCTGCGCGAGGGCGCGGGCAGCCAATTCGTCGCGGGTGAAGCCGTCCAGCGAAGCGATATAGTCCGCAGGCAGGGCGTTGAACACGTCCGGCGAGAGCGCTGCCAACTGTTCAGCTTTGAAATACTGCACCATCGTGGGATCAATGGCGAGCATCTGCGTGACATCTTCCACCGTGAGGTCGTTCGTTTTGCCCAGTGAGCCGACGATGCGCCCGGTGTCGAGGAATTTGTTGAAGGCCGCCGCGACTGTGCGGGTGAGAGTCTTCATTTCCAGAAGGTCGCTGGCATCACTGAAATGGCTGCTCTGCCAACTGGCGGGCAGTTCAGGGATGTTGGTGGGGATGGCAGGGACGCTGCCCGTGCTGAGGGTGCTGACTGCTTCTTTATCCAGTGCGCCGCTGTAGCCGGCTTTGGTGCTGGCGGTTGCCCACACATCTGCCGAGAGTTTGAGGAGTAGGCTGTTGGTCGCTTCACCTGTCGGGGTAGCCGGGGCGCTAACCGATTCGCCGGGGAGCGCCTGTCCGCCTGTGACGTTGACATTACCGATTACATCCAGTGCCTCGATTTTGGGGACAATCTCCTGCTCGATCAACTGCTGGAGCGCACCTTTGTCACTCTGGCTCTGTTCCTGTTGGGAGGCCAGATACGCCAGCAGCGCCTTCACCGTATCGTCCGAAAGCGCATTCCAGACTTCGGGTGTTAACTGGAATAGGAAATTGGGGTCTTTCGACTGGACGTAGATCAGAAGTTCAGGCGTTAAATCCGCCAGCAGCGTGCGGGCATATTCCGTCGGGTTCTGGTCGGCGGGCGCTTCGATGCGCCGCGATGGGAACCAGACCGAATCCAGCGCGGACTGGATGTTGGCCTGCACTTTGGCCTGATTCATGCCGAAGTTGTTGCGAGCGATGACGACGCTGCCGAACGCGCCGGTGGTGGTGGATTCAGCATTCACCACTTCGGGGACGTTGCCGAGTGCATCTTCAATGCGTTTGGTGAGGACATTGAGCACCTGTTCGCTGCTCATGCCGGATACTTGCGTGAGAATGACTGTTTGGGGGAAGGCAATCGAAGGCAAAAGCTCTTGTTTGAGTTGGCTGACGGCCACCACACCCAATACAATGAAGGCGACCATCCACGCGAGGGTGATGATTTGGTATCGCAGCGAGAAACGTGTTAACGCCGAGAAAAAGGATTTCATTGCTACTCCTGAGTACGGGAACGGTAAGGGAATCGAGTTCGCCCGAAAAAAGGCAATCGTTATTTGTCGTTATGAAGTGGCTGCGTAATTTTTCACAAGCGCATCATTGTATAAGACGGATGCAAGCCCGACAAGCGGCGCATTGATGAGCATCTGTCCACAGAATATTCATGTTGTCATCCTTCACGCTACTGTGCGAATTGTAACACTAATTGTCATTGCGTGGGGATTGAGATGTGATCGCCGAAAATTTCAATTTTGTGCAATTTGTACGAAACGCTTGACAGCCTG
>CAIVEA010000370.1 GCA_903904765.1 uncultured Chloroflexota bacterium | reverse complement strand
CTTCAACATGAACCCCACCGTGACCGCTGGCCCGTTCAGCTTTGCCAACTTCCGCCCCGGCGAACAGGTCACGCTCAAGGCTGACCAGACCTACCCGGATGCTCAATATGGCTACGTCGTCCCCGAAGGCTGGGTGTTCAAGAGTGTCGCCGATGAAACCCTGATCCTCGAGCAGGGCAAGGCGGGCGAACTGACCACCTTCAGCGCGCCGGAAGACCGCCAGAACGAACTGCGCGAAATGGGCAAGAACGGCGAGGCGCTGGTCTTTGAAAGCCCCGCCACCAGCCTGCGCTTCATCAGTTTCAATCTGGCTGACCCCGCCAACCCGCAGAACGGGCTGGATGAGAACGGCAACGCCATAGATCAGGGCGCGCACCCGATTCTGGGCGATGTGCGTGTGCGTCAGGCGCTGATGTACGCCATGAACTGGCAGGAAATCAACGAAAAGGCGCTGGGCAGCGAAGGCATCCAGTTGGCGGCTCCGGTGCTGCCGACCTCATGGGCGTTCAATAGCGACCTCGCTCCATATCCGTTCGATCTGGAAAAAGCCAACAGCTTGCTGGAAGAAGCAGGCTGGGTGGATGACGACAATGACCCAACCACCCCCCGCGTGGCGAAGGGCGCTCCCAATGCCGCCGATGGCACGCCGCTGACCTTCAAGCTGGAAACCAACGCGGGCAACACCGGCAGCGAATCGGTGGGTGTGCTGCTGCAAGACCAGTGGAGCAAAGTCGGCGTGAAGCTGGACTTCCAGATGGTGGACTTCAACGTGCTGGTGACGAACCTGACCGGCCAAACCTATGACGCGATCATGCTGTTCTGGGGCTATAGCATCCCGGACAATCCAAACGATCTGCGTGCCAACTATGACCCGGCGAACGACGTGGTGGGCGCGGGATTCAATGTGTCCTCGTACAACAACCCCGAAGTCAACAAGCTGATGGACGAAGCGACCACGATGGCGGGTTGCGATCAGACCAAGCGTGCCGACATCTACAAGCAGGTACAAGAACTGCTCAAGAACGATGCTCCTTGGATCTGGGTGAACACCTCACTGGTGGTCAGTGCCGCGCAACCGAACCTCCAGAACTGGGACCCGACTCTGGCCTCGATTGGCTGGAATCAGGACTCGTGGTTCTTGGCGGGCGCGAAGTAATTCCGCAGTCGTTACAAACCCCCGCACGGGTCACTGTGCGGGGGTTTCTCCATCACATCTGAAAATACACACCAGAATGAACGGGTTCGCAGTCCTATGACGAAATACATCCTGCGTCGGTTGCTGCAAGCAGTGCCGACTTTTTTTGGAATCACGCTGCTGGCGTATATCCTGATGACGGCAGCACCCGGCGGCCCGCTGGGAGTGCTGTACTTCAGCAACCCCAAGATGAGCAACAGCCAGAAAGAAAAATTGGCGCTGCAACTGGGCGTACACGATCCGGTCTATGTGCAGTATCTACGCTGGCTGATCGGGGACGATTGGATGCGCTGGGACAGCGATGGTGACGGTGTGGCTGACCATGCGGTATTGAGCGAACTGGATGCCAATGCGGATGGCATACCCGAACCTCCCGGCGAACGGCGCGGCGTGCTGCGCGGGGATTTCGGCACCTCGTTCTTCAGCAAACGCCCAGTGTTGGATGTACTTTCGGAACGTGTTATGCCCACCTTAGAACTGGGCATCGCATCGCTCACCGTTGGTCTGCTCATCGGCATTCCGCTAGGGATTTTAGCGGCAGTACGCAAAGGCAGTCTTTTCGACAATAGCACCCGTATTCTGGCGGTGGTGTTCGATGCCATCCCCGGCTTCTGGCTGGCGCTGATGCTGCTCATCATCTTCGCTGCCACGCTCCAGATACTCCCCTTGGGGGGACGCTGCAAAACCACACTAGACGACACCTGCCCGCCGATTTACGAGCGCCTCGAATACCTGATTCTGCCCGTGTTCGTGCTGGCAACGGGGCCGATTGCGGGTTATTCGCGTTTCATCCGCGCTTCGATGCTGGATGTCATCGGTCAGGATTACATCCGCACCGCCCGCGCTAAAGGATTGAGCGAGAGAATGGTGTGGTTCAAGCACGGCGCACGTAATGCCCTCATGCCCATCGCCACCTTCCTCGGCCCATCGCTGACGGGCTTGCTGGGCGGCGCAGTCATCACCGAAACGATCTTCTCGTATCCGGGGCTAGGGCGGGCGCTCACCAGCGCCGCCACCCAGCGTGATTATCCGGTGGTCATGGCAGCCACCATTTATGCTGCCGTCGCCACCATCCTCGGCTATTTGATCTCGGATATTCTCTACGCGCTGATTGACCCGCGTGTACGTTTTGATTAGGCGGAGGCAACTGCTATGACCACCAATATTCATGAGAAAGCGGCCATCGCCCGCCTGAAAGCAGAACAGGAAGCTGGCTTACGCGGCGGCGAGTCGCTGATGACCAAAGCTTTCCGCCGCCTGCGTCAAGATCGGCTGACCATGACGGCGCTCATCATCATGTCGCTGCTGGCGCTGGCGGCGATTTGTTCGCCCATCATCACCGACATGATTCTGCATGTTGACCCGAACAGCACCGAATATACAAAACTCCTCCCCATCGGCACCCCCGGTCACCTACTCGGTACGGATGATCTGGGGCGTGATATGTTGGCGCGGATGCTGCACGCGGGGCGCATTTCACTGACTATCGGCTTTCTGGGTGCAACCATCACTCTCGCCATCGGCCTGCTGCTGGGCATGGTGATGGGCTACTTCGGCGGCTGGGTGGATGATGCCATGAACTGGCTCATTACCACGCTGGACTCGTTGCCCACCATCTACCTGCTCATCATTGTATCGGCGCTGTTTCGTCCCTCACCGGGGGTACTCATCCTCGTGCTGGCGCTGACGGGCTGGACAGGCGCGACGCGGTTGGTGCGCGGGCAAACGATCTCGTTGCGCGAACGGGATTACATCCTCAGCGCACGGTCTATCGGCTCGACTTCATGGCACATCATGCTGGTGCATATCCTCCCCAACCTGATCTCGGTCACGGCAATCTCGCTCGCCAGCGGCATCGGCGGGTTGATTCTGGCAGAATCGGCGCTCAGCTTCCTCAATCTGGGCGTACAGCCGCCCACCGCCACATGGGGCAATATGTTGAGTAAGGCACAGAACTTCTTCAATCGCGGCGTTCACATGGCGATTGTCCCCGGTGTAGCCATCTTCGTGACCGTGCTATGCCTGTATATCATCGGGGATGGCGTGCGCGACGCTTTCGACCCCACCACCTCCGAATAACCGCCTGTCACCTCACCCTTCTCATCCCCTCTCCAACGTTTTGAAGAGGGGATGCTAAGAAAAAGACCCGCACCGAATCATCATCGAGAATCGTATACTTGTAATGTGCGCGTTCATCGCGCAATACCGATAGCAACACAGGAGAACGACCATGAGGACTCGTTGGCTGGCTCTGCTGGGCGCATTCCTATTCTTTATTTTTACTGCGCCCGCGCTGGCACAAAATTCCGACACCTATACCGACCCCGACGGGCGCTTCACCGTCCCCATCCCCACAGGCTGGACAGCCGAAACGCTGGCGAACGGCGCTGCCCTGCTGACCGACCCGGACGGCAAGCTAAAGGTGTACGCGCTCGTCGAAAGCGGCGAGGATACAGCGGCGGCAATCAAAACCGCATGGGAGACGGTTGCGCCGGATTTCACCTTCGCACCGCAGCAAACACAAACTGTCCCTTCCGTGCCGGGTGTGGACGAAACCATGCTGCTGACTCAGATCACATCCGACCAGAAAACGGTGTATCAGGGCGTGGGGCAGCGGGTGGGACAGCAAGTCTACGTGCTGCTGTTCGATGCGGACATCACAGCCGCCACGCAACGCGCCGCGCAAATCCAGATTATCGCCTCTGGTTTCAAGATCAACAGCGTGAATGCGGCTGATTTGAGCAACCTGACCGCGCTGCCCATGAGCGCCATCGAAACCACGTTCACGGATTATGTGAGTACCACCCTCGCCCAGCTGCATGTGCCGGGAGCAGCGGTGATCGTGGTACAGGATGGCAAAGTCGTCTACGCGCAGGGCTTCGGCGTGCGCGAACAGGGCGGCAGCGCCCCGGTCACGCCGGACACGCTGATGATGATCGGCTCGACCACCAAATCCATGACCACGATGATGACCGGCACGCTGGTGGATGATGGCCTGCTAACATGGGACACGCCCGCCAGCAGCATTCTGCCCACCTTCGCCCTCTCCGACCCCGACCTCAGCCGGACGGTCACGATCCGCAACCTGTTCTGCGCCTGCACGGGTGTGCCGCGCCGCGATATGGAATTGCTATTCAACAACGCAAACGCGGAGCAGATTGTCGAATCACTCCAGACCTTCCGCTTCTTCACGCCGATTGGCGAAGCCTTCCAGTACAGCAATCAGATGGTGGCGACAGGCGGCTATCTGGCGACGCTGGCGGCAGGCGGGACGTATGGCAACCTGTACGCCGACTATGTGGCACAGATGCAAGCGCGGGTGTTCGACCCGATTGGCATGAGCAACAGCACCTTCTCGTTCGACGCGGTGGCCACCGCCAGCGACTACGCCACCCCGCACGGCGCGACGCTGACGGGCGAGTACAAGATCATCCCCCTGAGCGAAGAAAGCCTGCTCACGCCGATTGCGCCCGCCGGGGCGTTGTGGTCGAACGCGCAGGATATGGCGCGTTACGTCCTGACCGAACTCAACAAGGGCGTTTCGCCGGACGGGGAGCGCGTGATTTCCGAAGCCAACCTTGCCGAAACGTGGACTCCGCAGATTCAGATTGATGCCACCACCCGCTACGGATTGGGATGGATGATCGGCAGCTACAAAGAAGTCCCCTTCATCAGTCATGGCGGCAACACCTTCGGCTTCACCTCCGAACTAGCATTTCTGCCCGACCAGAACACGGGCATCGTGATTCTGAGCAACGCACAGGGCGCGAACCTATTCACGGGCGCGGTACTCAACCGCTGGCTGGAACTGATCTTCGACCAACCGGCGGAATACCAGTCCACACTGGATTTCGCGCTCCAACAGATCAGCGAACAACAGGCTAAGATACAGAAGCAGATACAGCCGATGCCCGCCGCCGCCGACCTGCAACCGTACCTCGGCAGCTTCGAGAATGACGCGCTGGGGACGATCACGCTGGCGCTGGATGGCGACGTGCTGACACTGGACGCGGGCGAATTCAGCACCCGCCTCGTGCCGATGGAGAACGATCAGGGCGAGGTGGTGTATGTGATGGCCGACCCGCCGCTTGCCGGGCTGGATTTGAAGTTCGCGCAGGCCGATGGACAGACCACGCTGACGATTGACATCCTCAGCGACCAGTATGTGTTCACACCGGCCTGATGCGCCTCATCATCGTGTGAAAGGACTTGTATGCGTAACCTGTTGATCTTCGTCGTGTGTGCGCTGCTGTTCGGTGTGCTGCCCGCAGCGGCGCAAGGGGATGCCCCGCGCTTTGTACCGACGGACTGCGACTTCACGATTCCCGCCGGAACAACCCCCGAATGCGGGACGGTGACTGTGCCGGAAAACCGCAGCGACCCGACGGGCGGCAGCGTGCAGTTGGTGGTAGCGGTCTTTCGCAGCGATAGTCCGGCGAAAAGCGACGCGCCCATCATCTATCTGGATGGCGGGCCGGGGGGCAGTACCACCGAAACGATCAACTACACCTACGATCAGTTGGTGAAGCCTTATGCCATCAGCAACGATTTCATCATCTTCGACCAGCGCGGGGTGGGCAATTCCAGCCCTGCGCTGGACTGCCCCGAATACAACACCTTCATACTGGACACGCTGGACATCGTGACCAGCGTAGAACAGGATGTCGAAGGCTTGAGCGATTCGATGAGCCAGTGCGCCGAACGGCTGAGCGCACAGGGCATTGACTTGCACGCTTACAACAGCGCCGAAAGCGCCACTGATGTCGCGGACATCCTGCATGCGCTGGGCTATCAGCAGGCCAACCTGTACGGCATCTCGTATGGGACGAAGCTGGCGCTAACAGTGATGCGCGACCATCCCGAAGTGGTACGCAGCGCCGTGATTGATGGCGTTGTTCCGCTGCAAAGCACCCTGTATGACGTGCCATTGACCTTCGAGCGTTCGCTGAACCTGCTGTTTGAACACTGCAAAGCGGATGCAGCCTGTAACGCGGCCTACCCTGATCTGGAAAGCGTGTTCTTCGGGCTGATGAAGCAGTTCGACGCGCAACCCGTCACCGTCATGGCAACGGATATTACCACCTACCAGCAGCGCGAAGCCTTGCTGGATGGCGACGATTTCGCCGGGCTGATCTTCAACGGTCTGTATGCTTCGGAATTGATTCCGTCTCTGCCCAAGAGCCTGTACGACATCCAGAATGGCGATACCATGCTGCTCAGCCTGCTCATGACGAACACGCTGTTCCAGTTGGACAGCGTATCGTTCGGCATGAACAACGCCGTGCAATGCAACGAGGAAGTTCCGTTCAGTTCGCCTGCCACCATTCAGGCGGTGCTCGATCAGACACGCCCCGAATTGCGCGGATTCGCACGGCGCGGCATGGTTGACCGTGCCGTGTTCAGTGTATGCAAGGCGTTCACCACGCAACCACCACTCGCCATCGAGAACGAACCCATAACCAGCAGCATCCCCACGCTGGTCAGCAGCGGCGAATTTGACCCGATCACCCCACCGTCCAATGGCGAACTGGCGGCGCAAACCCTGAGCAACAGCACCGTCATCACCTTCCCCGGTAGGGGGCATGGGGCGACACTGGGGAACACTTGCGGACAAAGCATCATGCGTGCTTTCTTCCAGAACCCAGACCAGAAACCGGATACCAGTTGCATCGGACAAATCACGCTGCAATTTGAAATCGGCGCAGCACAGACCGGAAGCGTCGTGCTTCAACCGTTCAGCAACGACGCGCAAGGGTACAGTGGCATGCTGCCTGAAGGGTGGGAAGAACAGCCCATCCTGCCGGGAACGTATGCACGGCAGCAGACGGCGCTCGATCAGACGGCACTGGTGTTTCAGGTGCTGCCGGGGGCGGGCGTGGATATGGTGATGCCCGTCATGGCGCGGCAGTTCGGCGCGGATGCCAGCAGTGTGGTCAAGCGCAGCACCGAAAACGGGTTGGAGTGGCGGTTACTGGCGGGGTCGCTGCAAGGATTATCCGTGAACCTTGCGCTGGCCGAGGCGAACGGACGTATTATCATGATCGTGATGACCTCCAACGACGATGAGCGCGATACGCTGTTCGAGCAGGTATTCCTGCCCGTCGTGGATGCCTTCAAGATGAACCCGTAACCGAACGTAAAGTTTGCAAACAAAAGGGCGAAGCCAGTAGCGGCCTCGCCCTTTTCGATTCGATGCGGTTCACGCCGCCTATTGGAAATGCGGCAGCACATGCTCGGCGTATTCCGCCACCAT
>CAIVEA010000369.1 GCA_903904765.1 uncultured Chloroflexota bacterium | reverse complement strand
TTCAACTGATCCTGCGCGTAATCCGAAATCCCGAAGGTGGCGGTATCGCCCTCGATACGCACCCATTCGTCATTCTTGGTGTACTTCAGATCGGCAGGCGCTTTCCAGTTCCCCATGTTGCATTGCTCCTCTATAGATTTATCAAATCAATGTAACCAATTCTTACACCAGCCTAGACCAACCCAATAAAAAACGCACAGCTTGATGCTGTGCGCTCTGTCAGATGGCCTTCAGAGAAATCGAGCTTAGGGATCCTTGAACCTGAGAGTTTCGTCCTCCGGTCAGCAGAACCGGATCACTTGCCCCTTCGGCGTCCCCCATTTCCATGTTGATGATGGAATGGTGGGAACTCTCTCCATAAGCTGTTATGGTGTTATACCTGCATTGTAGCGTTCTTTGTGCGCTACGACAAGCAGTCTAACCGACAATTAAGCATCCGCCGAGACGGGCAACCACTCATACAGCGCCTTCCGCGCCTCGTCGCCCAGCGCCAGATTGAACCCGACATGACCAGTAGCATCCGCCACAATAGTAGGCCGCAGCATCAGCACCCCATCCGGGCGCAGCCCCACCGCCAGATATGCCTGTCCAGTCCCCACCTGCCGCGTCGTATGCAACCCCTCAACAGGTTGCAACCGGGCCAGCACCCGCGACAACTCCTGAAAACGTGGACGCAACGCAATCTCAAACGGGCCGTAGCTGGCCGACAACGCAATATAGCCACCCTCACGCCGCATGGCGACCACAGGTGCGCCTGCCGCCTCATGAGTCGAGGAGAACGTCATGACCCCAGTTGATTGATCGAGCTGGGCGCGTTCCAGTAGCTCAAGATTCCGCATGTTGTATTGCTCCAAACTTCACAAGATGGATAAAGAAGTATAACACATTTTTCCATAGCAAAGAGTCCAATCCGTAAACGATTTCCAGAAATGGGGGTAACTCTCATCCCCTATCCACTTTCAAGAGTAGGTTTTTATCCGGGAAGGGAACGCAGGGAAAAATACATCGCCCTTCGTAGAGATATGGTATACCCTGTCCGCCGCACACAAGCAGACAACACAGGTGGTATTCATAAATCTCTTTGAGGGTCTAGTGGATTTGCACGATGGAGTTTTCGCCGTGTGCGGGGTATAAACGAAACCTGTATCGTCCGCCAGAAATCGGAAGGACTCCTCGCTTATGGTACTCAACCGTTCGACGCGCAACCTCCTCGCCACCGCCCTCGCCGTGATCGTCATTGGCGGCGCAGCGGTGCTGTTCGCCCTCTCCAACCGAAGTGCGACACAGCCCACCAGCACACCTACCAGCGCCGGGCCAGTCGTGATCGAAGGCACACCCTTCACAGGCATAACCGAAGTTACCCCGCCGCGCCTGCTGCCAGATTTCACGCTCACCAATCAGGACGGGCAACCCGCCCAATTGAGCGATTTTCACGGTAAATACACGCTGCTGTTCTTCGGCTACACCCACTGCCCCGATGTTTGCCCAATGACGCTGCTGGAATATAAGCAAATCAAAAATGCGCTGGGAGACCGTGCCGACGAGGTGAACCGCGTCTTTATCAGCGTAGATGGCGAACGCGACACACCCGCCACAATCAAAGAATTCATCTCGCGCTTCGACGCGACGATTATCGGCCTCACCGGGGATGAAGCGACGCTCCAGCAAATCGGCACGGACTACGATCTGTACTTCGCCAAACGTGCCGCGCCGGATAATCAGGCGGCTGATTACATCGTTGACCACACCGCCAACCTATTCGTGATGAACCCACAAGGCGAACTGGTGGCTTTCTACACCTACGGCACAGACATCAAGCTTGTCACCGCCGATTTGCAGCAGCGGTTGGGGTAGATGCACCGCATCCCCCTTACAAGGGTAGTTTTTTAAGAACCTCACCCCTCAGTCCCCTCTCCAACACGCGGAGTACCGCTTTGGAG
>CAIVEA010000368.1 GCA_903904765.1 uncultured Chloroflexota bacterium | reverse complement strand
GAGCAGGTTCATCAGGCCGCCGGTGACTGCCACCGCGCCCTTTTCCGGGCTGCGTCCGGTGGCAAAGGCATTCGGCATCGGGCTGTCAATCATGTACACACGCGGTTTGGGCAGCCCCGCCCGCTGTGCCAGATCCGCCACCAGATGGTGCAAAGCGGGCGCTTCGGCCTCGCTCACTTCTTTTGCGCCGCTGAAGCGCAGCGCGATACTGTCGCTGAACCACCACGCGCCCATGTTTATCAGGGCAGCCATGATGAACGCGATCATCATCCCGCCCGTACCGCCCAGCACGCCGCCGATGGCGACCACCAACCCGGTGAGCAGGGCGAAAAGCAGTGTGGTTTTGAGTGTGCTTTGCATGACAATACTCCTCATTCAATCCGCATTACGATAAAACTCCGAACACAGACCAAACCACCAACCATCTCATCCTGTTCTTGCCGCGATCAGCCTCCTTCTTAGCCCATCACTAGCCCATCAGAACGTCCCAACCCGACTGCCGGACGCGGGATTACGACAGCACCCCGCGCCGGATGAGCAACTTTTCGATCTCCACACCCGCGAATACCACTGTGCTCAACAGCAGGCTGATCCCCAGTTGTTCCAGCGTCAGCGGCGTGGTGTTGAAGATGTTGTTAAAGAACGGCGCGTAAACCGCGATCAGTTGCAGCACCAGTGTGGCGACCACCGCGATCACGAGGAAGCGGTTGCCGAAGAACCCGATGCTGAAGGTGGACTCGCGGTGCGAACGCAGCCCCAGCGCATGTCCCATCTGCGCGATGGTCAGGAACATGAACACCATCGTGTTCCACGTATACGGGTTGTAGTTCATGCCTTTTTCCAGCGCATTGGCCTGCGTGAGCTGTTCATCCGTCACGCCCAGCGTGCTAGCCGCCGCCGCTACCGAGACCGGATCAGCCGCGTCAAATTCCGCCCGCTGTACTTCGGCCATCTGCTCGAAGGTCAAGCCCAACTGTGCCGCCAGCGGTTCGGCTTCGGCGCGGTAGTTGCCGAACGACCACAGCGCCAGCAACAGCCCACTCATGCCCAGCAGCAGCCCGACGATCACGATATGCCGTGCCAGCCCGCGCCCGAAAATGCTCTCGTTGGGCGCATACGGCGCACGGTGCATCCCGCCCTTCTCGGACTGTTCCACACCTAACGCCAGCGCCGGAATACCATCGGTAATCAGGTTCATCCACAGGATTTGCAGCGTGGTCAACGGGATGGTCATGAAGGCCACCAACTGTGTCGCCAGCAGCACGAACAGTTCGCCACTGTTGCTCGCCAGCAGGTACTTCACGAAGCGGCGCACATTGTCGTAGATCGTGCGGCCTTCCTCGACGGCGCTGACGATGGTGGCGAAGTTGTCGTCCACAATTACCATGTCGGATGCTTCTTTGGAGACAGCCGTCCCCGTGATACCCATCGCCACGCCGATGTCGCTGCGCTTGAGGGCGGGGGCATCGTTCACGCCGTCGCCCGTCATCGCCACCACATGCCCCTTGCTCTGGAGCGCCTGTACGATGTTCAGCTTATGCTCCGGCGACACACGGGCATATACCGAGACTTTCTCCACCACTTGTTCCAACTGCTCTTGCGACAGTAGGCTCAGATCGTGTCCGGTCATCACGGTATCGTTCTCGCCAGCGATTTTCAGATCACGGGCGATATTCAGCGCGGTCAGCGGGTGGTCGCCGGTAATCATCACCGGGCGGATGCCCGCAGCGCGGCACAGCATAACTGCGTCTTTCACCTCGGCACGGGGCGGGTCAATGATGCCTGTCATGCCCACGAACACCATGCCCTTCTCGACGGCTTCCGGTGTCCATTCGCTCGGCAGCGCCGCCATGCGTGTGAACGACATGCCCAGCACGCGCAGCCCCTGCTTTGCGAGGTTGTTGTTGGTTTGCTCGATGCGGGCACGCATGGCGGCATCCAGCGGGATGATCTCGCCGTCCATCCACACCCGGTCACAAATCTCCAACAGGCTATCCACCGCGCCTTTGGTGATCGCCAGATACTGCCGATTCAGGCGGTGCAGCAGGTCTTTCAGGTAGATTTCGATGCCTTCATCCGGCTTCTGCGCCTCGTTCAGTTGATGCACGGTGGTCATGCGCTTGCGCTCGGACGAGAACGGTACTTCGCCCACGCGGGGGAAGACTGCATCCAGATGCGGCTTCAGGATGCCGAAGCGGGCGGCGGCCACTACCAGCGCCCCTTCCGTCGGGTCACCCACCGCCCGGAAGCCGGACGCATGCGTGTCGTCGGATTCCAGCACCGCGTCGTTGCACAGGCTGTTGCCGGCCAGCAACAGCGCCTGCGCGGTTTCCTGCGGGTCGGGCTGGCGGCTGTTCAGGCTGTTCGCGCCATTCCCCGCTGCCTGCGACTGTTTGCCCACTTGCAGCACATCGGTCATGCTGGCGGTCTTGCCCGCCACATCCACCACCGTCACAGTCATCTTGTTCTCGGTCAGCGTGCCGGTCTTATCCGAGCAAATGGTCGTGACCGAGCCGAGCGTTTCTACAGCCGGCAGCTTGCGAATGAGAGCGCGGCGGCGCAGCATACGTTGTGCGCCCAGCGCCAGCGCAATCGTCACGACGGCGGGCAAGCCTTCCGGCACGACGGCCACCGCAATCGCCACCGCGTTCAGCAGGACTTCTTGCAGCGATTCACCCGTCGTCAGGCCGACCACAAAGGCCAGCGCCATGACCACCAGCGCGAGGATGAGCAGCACCTTGCCCAGTTCGTCCATGCGGCGCTGAAGCGGCGTTTTCTCGCTGCCCACGTTCTGAATCAGTTCGGCGATATGCCCCAGTTCGGTACGCATCCCCGTTTCGACCACCACCGCCACGCCGCGTCCATAGGTGACAGATGTCCCCATATAGAGCATGTTGTAGCGATCGCCCAGCGGGGCATTGGCTTCGTGCAGCGCCGCCACCGCTTTTTCGACGGGCTGCGATTCGCCCGTGAGGGAGGCTTCCTGTACCTGCAAATTGGCCGCTTCCACAATGCGTGAGTCAGCGGGGACGACGCTGCCAGCTTCCAGCAGCACCACATCACCGGGGACAAGTTCTGCCGAGGCCACATCCAGCGTTTTGCCCGCCCGCCGCACGCGCACCAGCGGCGCGGCCATCTTCTTGAGCGCGGCCATCGCCTGTTCAGCGCGGTATTCCTGCACCACGCCCAGAATGGCGTTGATGATGACGATTGCCATGATCGCAATCACACTGTCCACTTTGCCCAGAAAAGCCGAAATGACCGCCGCGCCGATGAGCAGCAGCACCAGCGGGTTCGTGAGCTGTTCCCACAGGATCGCCAGCGGGCTTTTCAGCCCCTTTTCGACCAGTTCGTTCGTGCCAAATTCGTTCAGCCGCGCCGCCACCTGTGATTCGTCCAGCCCGTGTTCCGGTTGGACGGTCAGATCGCGCATGACCTGTGCGGCCTCCAGCATGTGCCAGCGCTGGCGTTCCCCTGTTTGCGATTTCACGTTGTCCATCATTCTGCCCCGTTTCATCCAGTAAATTTTTCTGACCCTCATCCCTCTTAGAAGCGCAGCGGAGCGAGGTAATAAAAAGCCGACAGCCCCGCCCGGAGACAAACGCGCACCCGAAAGCGCACGGTGAGGGGGGTGTCGGCCTACATCTCGACTCGCCCGATGGGCGCTTCGGTGGGTCTGCCGTTGTACTGCACAAGCTCCGCGCTGCATGGCGCGGATTACGCTGCACTATAGCATGCTTTATGAATGGTTCACCCCCTAGAAAATGGGGGAACGGGATGAGGGGTGGATGAGTTGTGAGGCGTATGGACTATAATCAGATTGAAGCACTGGTAATGCATGAGGGACGAACCGGATGGCTATTCAGTTGAACATCAATTACATCCAAGTCATCCAACTTGTCGAGCAACTCTCGGAAGCGGAACAAAACGATCTCATTCAGCAGATTTTGCTGCGCCGCGCCGATTCGCGCCCGTTGACGGTTGAGGAAAAGATTCGCCTATTTGATGCGGTCAAATTACATGCCGAGGTCAACGAAACGCCGTCGGTTCGCCGTGAAGATTGGTATGACGACGATGGTCGCTAAGGTTTTTGCCGATACCAACGTGTTCCTGCGGGCGAATATCGTGAATAACGATAGAATCCTCGACACCGCTTACCGCTCGGAAATGCAGCGCGGGGTTACACGAATAGTTCGGTCAGGTCACTGTCCACCGTCAGCACGATCACGCGCTCGCCCGTTTTGGTGCTCATGTCGGTGTGCAGGCTGATGAGCTTGCAACCGATGACTTCCTGCACCATCGCCTCGATGATCGGGCGCGAACTCTCGAACAACTGGCGGCGCGTTTCCTTCACCAGCGTTTTGCCTTCGGGACGTTCCGCCAGCTTATATTCGGCGGGGGTGAGGATGCCACGCAACCGCACCACCACCAGATCGTTCAGGAAGAAGGTGCGTGCATCCAGCGGGCCGCGCCCCAGATACTCTTTCTCGAATTTGATCACGGCGCGGGTGAATTCGGCCTCGGCCTCGCCGCGTGATTTTCGTCGCTGCATGATGTAATCCCCGTTGAAGGCGAACAACGGTCACGATTGTAACATGCCGCAACGGCTGAATCATCCGCTGAATCAACCTTATGTGTAACAAACCTCTTGACAAGCGCAACTATTCCCGTTACGCTGATACCCACTGTAACCTGTAGCTTGGATGTCGTTCGCGTCATGTCAACACAGATGATCCCCATGTCCTGTTGTTGTACCTTCCACCCAAACAATCGTGGAGGGATTTTCGCGTTCCATCCGGTAGGGCGCATGTAACAGCGCAGCACTGGTTCCGGTTCGTCACGACCCCCTTCACAGGGGGTTTTTTATTTCCACTCAAGGAGGACTGTTTCGATGTTCGCAAGAAGAAGTGTGTTGGTAGCCCTCGCTGCCGTGTTCATCCTATCGTTGCTGGTCGGCTTTGCCAGCGCGCAGGATGAAAAGCTGCTGGTGGTCGGTCATGCCGAATTGACCGATTCGCTCGACCCCGCCCGCGCTTTCTCCACCACGGCCTTCATTGTCCACAAAGCCACCTATCAGACTCTCGTCACCTTCCCGCAGGGCAACACCGACTCGATTGCCCCGTTGCTGGCGACCTCGTGGGAAACCAGCGCCGATGGCACGGTGTACACCTTCACGCTCAATCCAGATGCCAAGTTCGCCAATGGCGACACGGTGAAAGCCAGCGATGTGGTGTTCTCGTTCAACCGCATCATCAACATCAACGGCAATCCGGCGTTCCTCGCCAGCACCATTAAGAGCGTGGCGGCGGCGGATGATGCCACTGTCGTCCTCACCCTCACCCAGCCTGACCCCAGCATTCTGTCGCGCCTCGTGAACACCACTTTCTCGGTGGTCAGCGAAGCGGCTGTGCGCGCTCAGGGCGGTTCGGATGCGGCGGATGCCGGTACCACCGACACGGCTGAAGCATGGCTGAACGCCAATTCGGCGGGCAGCGGCCCGTACATCCTCTCCAAGTGGGAGCCGCAGGTGGAAACCGAACTGGTGCGTAACCCGAACTATGCGGGTGAAGCCCCCTATTTTGACCGTGTGGTGATTCAGAACCTGCCGGAAGCTTCGGCGCAGGCGGTGGCGCTGCGCGGTGGCGAAATTGATCTGGCGCTCGACCTCACCCCCGATCAGACGGCCTCCATCGGCAGTGACGACGGGCTGGCGGTGTATTATGCGCCCACGACCAGCATTCACTTCCTACTGTTCAACGAAGACCCGGCCATCAGCGGCCCGCTGGCCGATGCCAAAGTGCAGCAGGCCATCCGCTATGCGCTGGATTACCCTGCCTATACCGCGCTGTGGGGCGGCGTGAACCCGGCCTCCATCCTTCCGGTGGGCTTCCTCGGCGCTTACGGCCCTGAAAAGGCGCTGGCGCGTGATCTGGATAAGGCCAAGGCGCTGCTGGCGGAAGCGGGCTATGCCGATGGTTTCGAGACGACCCTCAGCTACCCCAGCTGGACGTTCGCAGGCGTGAACTGGGATGTGAACGCGCAGAAGATTCAGGCCGATCTCGGCGAAATTGGCATCACCGTCAACCTGAACCCGCAGGATGTGGGCGTGGGGCTGGAAGAATACCGCGCTGGCAAGCAGGCCTTCGGCTACTGGTTCTGGTCGCCGGACTACCTCGATCCGGGTAATCAACTGGTGTTCCTGCCCGGTCTGACGCTGGGCAAACGCGCCAACTGGACGGACGACAAGGCGGACGCGACCATCCTCGGCCTGCGCGATCAGGCGCTGGTGGAAACCGACCCCGCCAAGCGCGTCGAAATCTTCCACGCCATTCAGGACTATTTGCAGGTGACTGGCCCGTGGGCACCGTTCCTGCAAAATGGTATTCAGGTGGCGTACAAGGCCGAGATTCAGGGTGAGGTTTATCATCCGCAGTGGATTCTGGATGTGACCCAGTTGAGCCGCGCCTCGTAGTTCGGTTCACGGTTCGCAGATGCAGGGGCGCAGAAGATTGCGCCCCCGGCAGGTCGCCCCCAAGTCGTGTTCATCCGATGCGGGGGTGATTATTGTTATTCCTCTAAGCTGCTTTTACAGCGGCAATACCACAAAGCGCCCGTAAGCCACGAACAGCGTCAGCATCAGCAGGACAATGCTCGGTGCTGTGCCCCCGTATTCTTTGTAGCGGATGTGCGTCAATGCTGCGCCGATCATGGTCAGCGCCAGCCCGACAGCTGCTAGTGGTGTGAGGATGGTCAGGATGCCGGTTAGCGCGGGCAGAATGAGGCCGATCGCGCCCAGCACTTCCAGCCCTCCGATGAGCTTGATCGTTCCGGCTGAAACGTCGTTGGCCCATGTCATGTGTTTTCCCAACTGTTCACGGGACGTGACGATCTTCATCACCCCGGACGCGGTGAACACCAGCGCCAGCAGAATTTGAACGACCCATAGTGCGGTGGAACTCATACCCTTTATCCCCTTTGGATAACCAATAGATGTTGAGTAAACAACAGATGTTGCTTAAAATACTACTGTTGGGAAGGAGTGCGTTCAACCAACAGTTTTCCCGTTCTGTCGGATAGACAACACAGAGGCCAAAATGTTGCAGACTTCACCCGCAACCAAACTCGATCCCCGCGTCAAACGCACCCGTCAGTTGATTCAATCGGCCTTCAAGGATTTGCTGCACGAAGCCGACTTTCAGAACATCACGGTGCAGGACATCGCCACCCGCGCCGGCGTAAATCGGGCGACGTTCTACGCCCATTTTGAGGACAAGTATGCCCTGCTCAACTACACGGTTCGGGAAATGCTCAACGCGCTGCTGGAACAAAAACTGTCCGATATTCACACTTTTTCGGTGGCGAATTTGCGGGCGCTGATCGAGGTGGTGAGCGAGTTTCTGGCGGAATTTTACGGGCATTGCTGTACACCGGCTCTGAATGGCACCAACCAGCATTTGCTGATGGCCTCTCAGGTGCAGGTGCATCTCTACGAGTTATTCCTGCTGTGGTTCAAACCGCTGCAACCGGACAAGGCGGAGCAGGTGGCGGCGGCGCTCAGTTGGACGGTGTTCGGGTCAGCGATGCAGTCGGCGCGGGGAACGCGCAAACTTGCCCCCGAACAGGTCGCGGAGCAGGTGCTGGCGTTCATACAACCTTCGCTGGCGCATATTCTGGGGCAAGCCGTCAACCGCTAAGAACGCCTATACCCCCATGCCGGCCTGCATCCCTTCGGAAAGGCGCTGCAAGGTGCTGAGCAGGCGCAACTGCCAGTCGGGATCATCCAGCGAGAGCAT
>CAIVEA010000367.1 GCA_903904765.1 uncultured Chloroflexota bacterium | reverse complement strand
GAAGGGTGTAATACTATCTTACTTCCCCTCTCCAAAGCGGTACTCCGCGTGTTGGAGAGGGGACTGAGGGGTGAGGTTCTTCAAAAACCTACCCTTGAAAGAGGGACAATGGGTGAGGGTAATCTTCCGGTTGGGTGGATGTCGTGGGGGACGCGGCTATGACGGGCATTCAGGAAGTCAATCTCAAAGTGGTGGTGGTGGATACCGACTTTTTCGCGCTGCAAGCTCTGAACAGCTACTTGGCGTGGGATAGGCGCACCCGCGTGACCGATCTGGCGGAAAGTCTGGATGAACTGTGGGTGCTGCTACGTAAAACCCCGCTGGCGGAACAGCCCAACATCGTGCTGCTGGAAGCCGAACACATCGGCGGGGCGGGGGTGCTGCGCGACACGATTACGCGGTTGCGGAAGCAGGTGGACGAGGTGCGCGTGATCTGTCTGGCGCAAACGGCTGACCCGACGCTCATCGAAACGGCGGCGGATGCGGGCGCGGCGGGCTTCCTGCTCAAGCAAGAGGTGCGCTTGCAAATCGCATGGGCGATTGTGTACTGCCTGAACCGCGATTTCATTGTGACGGCGGGTGTGGCACGCGCCTGT
The DNA here is from genome assembly GCA_903904765.1 of uncultured Chloroflexota bacterium. The sequence continues at coordinate 3,522 of CAIVEA010000367.1, read as the reverse complement.
GCAGATCGCTTCAATCACCGCGTTTTTCACGCCAGCATCCTGCCGGAGATGCGGAAGTTCCCCGAATTGACCGAACGCATCCGGCAGGCGCTCAAACTGTGCGTGCTGGAAGGGATGCCCGCGCATCTGGCGGCGGACGAAATGGGCATCAGCCTGCACACCATCCGGGGCTACATCAAAGAGGGCTACCGCATCCTCGAAGCCTACGACGACACCGAGTATCCGGTGGACATGACCCCGCAGGAACGGGCGTTCATGCGGATTACGGCCTTCGCGGAAGCGCGGGATGACGCACCCGACGAGGACGCGCTGAATACTTAACACAATCCGAAAAAGAAACGAAAACGCACCGTCTTAAGGGATGCTTGCGCCGGATCGTGCTACTCTGTGCTCAAGAAAGCATTGCGGAGGCAACGATGGCACTCCTAAAAGCCAGTGATTTCGCCCGGATGATCTGTGAATATCTCAAGACTCTGCCGGATTGCGAAGTGGATGATCCGCAGAAGGTGCAGAAGTTCTTGGGGCTGCTGGATGACGAGTTCAAGATGGGTGTGGATTGGGCGGTCAAGCGCCACCTGATCGAGCTGACCGCGCCCCTTGCTTCTGCCCGGCCTGCGCCCGTCGCCCGTCCCGTTCGCACCATGCCGGCCACGCGCTCGGCTTCCGTGTTCTCGGCCTTCACCGAGGAGCCAGCGGACGCAGCCGCCGAAGTCGCCTAGCTGTCGCCTTCGATCAGATCGCTCCCCCGCCGGATGATGCGATCACCGAACCGTTCTTTGAGCGCGTCCAGCGCCGACTCTAAGCGGGTCTGTTCGGCCTGAGCGCCCGCATCCCACAGGCCAAGCTGCGTCCCCGCCTCCTCGAAGCCACTTACGCCCACCCCGATCAAGCGTACCGCCCTGCCTTTAGGCCAGTGCTTCTCGAATAGTTCTGCCGCCGTCTCGTAGATGGTCGAGTCGTGCTGAGTGGGCTGCTCCAGCGTGGTCTGACGGGTGAGCGTGGTGAAATCGTCCCAGCGCAATTTGATCTTGATGGTCGTCCCGCGTAAGCCTTCTTTGCGGAGGCGGTGGCCGACTTCATCGGAGAGCGTTCGCAGGGTGCGCTTGAGCGCCGCACCCTCGCGCACGTCGCGGGTGAAAGTCGTCTCGCGGCTGACGGACTTGGTTTCACTCTCCGGCTCCACCGGACGCTCATCAATCCCCCGCGCCCGTTCCGCCAGTTCTGCGCCGGTCTTGCCGAAGCGCCGCGCCATCTCATCAGCGGGTCGCCGCGCCAGATCGCCAATGGTGACGATGCCCAACCGCGCCAACTGTTCCGCCGTTTTCGGCCCCACGCCCCACAATTCGCGCACGGGCAGCGGCGCGATGAAGGCCGCCTCCTGACCGGGCGGCACAATCTGGATGGCGTTGGGGTAATCGCCGCGTGGAGCGCAGTCCTTGCCGCGATTGGTGGCGATCTTGGCGAGTAGTTTGTTGGTCGCCACGCCCAGCGAACAGGGCAGATCAAGCTGCTGGCGGATGGTGGCTTGCAAGCGCCGTGCCAGCACCTCGGCGGGTTCGGGCAGCAGCGACACATCGAGGAAAGCTTCGTCAATCGAGATTTGTTCCACGAACGGGGTCAGATCGTGCAGGATCGCCATCACCCCGCGTGAGGCTTCGCCGTAGCGGTCAAAATGCGAAGGGACGATGCGTAAGCCGGGGCAGAGGCGCACCGCCTGCGCCATCGGCAGCGCGGAACGCACCCCGAAGCGGCGGGCGGCATACGAGCAGGAGGCCACCACCCCGCGCTGATCCGGTTGCCCGCCCACCGCAAACACGATTCCGCGCAGCGTGGGGTCGTGCTGTTCTTCCACCGCGCAGAAGAACGCATCCAAATCGAGATGCAGGATTTTGCGGGGTTTCACACGCCCTCCGTCGCTTTAGCGCCTATAGCCCCTTCGCTTTGGCCTCGTTCCAGAACCTGTCCATCTCCGCAAGATTGGAGTCGGTCAGGGCGCGGCCTTGCGCGGCCAGCGTGGTTTCGATGTAACGGAAGCGGCGGCTGAACTTGGCGCAGGTTTCGCGCAGCGCCGTCTCCGGCTCGATCTTCAGCCAGCGTGCCCAGTTGACCAGCACGAACAGCAGATCACCGATTTCCTCGGCGCGGTGGTCGGCGCTGGTCGCGGTCAGCACTTCTTCCAGTTCCTCGCGCACTTTGGCCGCCACATCATCTATCTTTTCCCAGTCGAAGCCGGGTTTGGCGGCTTTAGCCTGATACTCGTAAGCCTGCATCAGTGCCGGCAAGCCCTTCGGCACACCATCCAGCACCGAGTCGCGGCGGATGCCCTGCGCCGCATGTTCCTGCTTCTTCAGCGCGTCCCAGTTCGCCAGCACTTCGCCCGCGCCGCTGACCGCCACATCACCCCAGACGTGCGGATGACGGTGAATCAGCTTGGCGTTGATGTGCCGCAGCACATCGGTCATCTTGAACTCGCCGTCATCAATCGCCACCTGCGTATGCAGGACGATTTGCAGCAGCAGATCGCCCAGTTCTTGATACAGCGCGTCGGAGTCGTCCTCGTCCAGCGCCTCCAGCACTTCATGGGTTTCTTCCAGAAGGTAGCGCCGCAAGGATTTGTGCGTTTGCTCTTTGTCCCACGGGCAGCCTTCGGGGGCGCGTAAATGAGCGATGATCTCCTGAAACTGCTCGAAACTGCTCATCCCGCCCAGCGCGGGGATGAACAGCGTGGTCATGTGGCGAATGTGCTGGCTGCGGTCAATCTGGTACAGCGGCAGCGTCTCGGCCTGCATGGTATCCGTTCCGGCGGCATGCAGCAGCGTGACGCTGAAATCATCGGGGTACTGGTTCATCAGCGTCAGCTTGACGTTGGCGGCCACCGTGCGGCTGTAAACCTGTCCCAGCAGCGCCGGATAATCGGGATTGATGGGGGGATGATGCAGCGCCGCCACCGCGATTCCGTCGAGGATTTGCAGCCCGTCCAGCGCGTCATGACCGACGGCGCGTAAGACCGGTTCGACAAAGCTGATGCCGCTGACGATTTCCACCGGAATCTGTTCGGCTTTGGCAGCTTCCATCAGGCGCAGCACGGTGGATTCGCCCACCATCGGGTCGCCGGGGACAGCGTAGACCACATCGCCAGCGCGGGCGGCGGTCAGCACGCGCTCCACAATCGCGTCATACACGCGCTTAAATTCGGGGATGCTCTCGTACAGGTCATCACAGCTCTGGTAGTGAATCGGTTCTTCGCCATCCACCTGTGGCAGATGGGGGACGCAATTGTGCTGCGCGGTACGCAGGATGACGCGGTGGGCGGCTTTGAGCGTGCGCCATGCGCGGCGCGACACATCTTCCACATCGCCGGGGCCGAGTCCGAGAAGGGTGAGAGTCATGGGGTGGGCTTTCCTCATCTATGAACGACGCAGAGCGTTCACTCGTTGCAGCATCATCATAACATGCGCCGCCGCCGAACTCAGGGCATATTTTACCCTCATCCCCCGCCCTTCTCCCTCATGGCGAAGGGTG
>CAIVEA010000366.1 GCA_903904765.1 uncultured Chloroflexota bacterium | reverse complement strand
CGTCACTGACCGCGACATTCGTCTGGCGATGAACTCGCCCTACGTCCTGCATGACCGTTCGCAAGATCGAGTCCTACTCCACGACCTGACCGCCGAAGCCTGCATGACACGTAACCCGATCACCGTCACGCCACAAACTGATGCACGGCAGGCCGCACAGCTTTTGCGAGACCACAAATTCGGCAGCATGCCTGTTGTGGAAGATGGAAAAGTGATCGGCATCATCTCCACCTCCGACATACTCGATAGCTACATTGACCTGTTAGCGCAGACCCTTTAGCTCGTCGGCTGTGCGGCTCTCCGCATCAACCAGATATACCCATCCTCTAAGCTCGGTTCGACAGGCTTAGCCTCATAGCGTCCGTCCGGTTGCCCCAGCACCCGGTACTGCACGCCTTCCGTCATTTGCAACGTGGACACCACCGACAGTCCCCCGTCCGGCGGCTCATCCTGTAGCAGGATCGTGAACACATTGCCTCGCGCCTGTTGCACCAGTTCGGCGGGCGCGCCCCGGAAAATCACCCGTCCCTTGCTCATCACCGCCAGATCATTACACGAATGACTGATGTCCTCCACGATATGCGTAGACAGAATCACCGTGCAGCGTTTCGCCATGCCGGAGAGCAAGTTACGGAAGCGCACCCGTTCTTCCGGGTCTAACCCCACTGTCGGCTCATCCACGATCAGCAATTTCGGGTTGCCCAGCAGCGCCTGTGCAATCCCCACACGCCGTTTCATCCCACCCGAAAACGTCTTTAAGCGTCGGTCAGCCACATCGGTTAAGCGCACTTCTTCCAGCAGTTGCTCAATTTGCGTTTGCCGCGTCCGCTTGTCAGTCACGCCCTTCAAAATCGCCATATAATCCAGAAACTCGCGGGCGCTCAGCGTCGGGTAGAATCCCAATTCCTGCGGCAGATACCCCAGCAGAGCTTTTGCGGCTTGCTTGCCCACCGCCGTCCCCATATCCTGCCCGAACACACTCACGCTCCCGCTAGACGCACGCAGCAGCCCCGCCAGTATCCGCATCAGCGATGTCTTACCCGCGCCGTTCGGCCCCACCAGCCCGAACATGCCAGATTCAATCGTCAGATCAATGCCCGTCAGCGCCTGCACGCCGCCCGCATACGTTTTGCTCAGGTTGTGTATCTCGATCATCATATCCTCCCTGATCGTCGAATGTTTCCCATCACGCCCGCCCCGCCTTCCAGCGCAACCCACCCCATGCCAGCAGTCCAGATGTCGCCAGTGCTACCACCATCACCGCCACCGATAACGCCATCACATCCCCATTCATCAGCCGGAGTGCAGTGATCTTCCCATTCGCATCCAGATCGAAAGCCTGTTCCGGCGCGAGTGAAGCTATGATGGTGACGTGCAAAAGTGGCGAAATCGAATAGAGATAAACGAATACCGGAATCAGTAAGAAATTCACCAGTATCGCCCGTCTGCGCGTTGGCTGTGCCGCCGCAAATAGCACCCCTAGGCCGGAACTCAGCAACCCTGAAGGAACAACTATCGCGCCCCACACTTGCAGCCATATCCACAAGTTGAACGCGCCTAACTGCCAGTAAAACACTATGCCCACCACCGGAATACAAACGACCAGCGCGATCAGCACCCCCAGCCACACGCCCAGCACCTTGCCTGTGAGATAGACCCATAGGGGCAGAGGCAAACAGTCCAGCGTATCGCGCATATTCAGCTTGGTATCTAGAGGGATCGTCTCCGCCAGCAGCAACGGCAGCGCCGCAAAAATCGGCGCAGCAGCCGGCAGCAGGATGAAGATCGCCATCGCCGTCAACCGAAATTCCGCTGGATAAGCCGCCGACCACTGGGTTTGCGAAGCACTCAATTGCGCCTGCATCCCCGCCAGCAACAAAATAACCAGCACCGATGCAAGGGGAAGGATGAACATCACCATTCGCAGCATCCCGCGCCGCCACTGCATCCGCAGTTCGTAACGGGCAATCCCCCACATCTGCCGCCAGTGCCTATCCATCACGCCCGCCCCGCCGTCCAGCGCATCCATCCCCACACCGCCACGCCTATCACTACCAGTTGCGCCACACCCATCACTAGCGCCACCAGTAGATCGCTTCCCACAGAAGTCAACAGCGCCTCATCTTGCGCGGCGGCCACGATGAAAAAGCGCAGGATGGCAGGTCGCGCCGGATTCAGGCTGTCCAGCAGCGTGTTCGGGTTCTGCACCAGTGCCAGAATAGACGACACTGCATTCGCAAACAGGAATATGCACAAAATCGCCATCACAGCGCCGATAGCCGCCGCCCGCCGTCGCGTGGGTTGTCCGACGGCCAGCAACAGTGTCAAGCCGCCATTCAGCACCACCACCGGCAGCGCCCCGATCAGGAACATTCGTAGCAATCTGCCAATATCCACCGCGCCGTACACCAGCCAACCACCAATCCCGATCAGCACCACCGAAATCAACAGGCTGGAAGCCAGCGCCACCGCCATCCCGCACAGCTTGCCGCACAGATAAGCCGCATCCGACAGCGGCATACTTTCCAGCAATTCGCGCACGCCGTACTGCCGATCCAGCGGAACCACATCCGCCATAATCGGACCATACAGCACCAACAGGCAAAAATACAGCGCAATCCAAAAGAACGGCACAATATCCAGTAATTCCTGCCCCGCACGGGACGCAAATTGCTGCCGGGTATCATTACTCGACACGATCATCAAAATCATGCCGATCAACGCCGCCACGCTCAACGTCACCACCAGCAGCGCCCGCCGCCGCCAGTGCATCTGGAATTCGAACCACGCCATCGTCCACACCTGCCCCATCATGCCGCACCTCCTCGTGGCGTTTGCCGCACCCGTTTGCCAAACAACAATGCTTCCTCATCCCGCAACCGTCCAATAGCTGCGCTCATCAACAGCAGTCCCATCAGAGTTACCATCCACCTATTCAACAGATAATCCTCACGCAGCATCATCTTGGGTTGCAAATACACATGGAAAGTCCAGAAAATCGGCTGTATCAGATTCAACGGACGCAGCGCAGGCACACCCGGCAGCAGCGACACCCCCATAAACGCGAAGCCGAACCACAGCAGCCCCACCAGCGCCGCCCCCATCGCGGGCTGTCGTGACCGCAGCGTGATATACGCCCCCAACCCCATGAACAGCATCATAGCGGGCAACCAGCGCAGCACCGCATCGGCCAAATTGCGCTCACCCTCGCCGAACAAACTCACCACCATCAGCACCCCCGCCAGCACCGCATGGGTCAACCCCGTTGCCAGTAACCGTTCGCCCAGCAACCATCCAAGCGGACGCGCTCCGGCAGCCATCACCTCCAGTGCAGGCTCATCATCGGGCGAGAGCGCAAACGCCGCGCTCACCCCCGCCACCAGCGGCATAATCGCTTCCACCGCCAGTTGCGAACCCGCAAACGGCAGCCCTCGCGGATCAGGTTCGAGCAGCATCACCAGCACCGTGACAACAGCCCCAATCACCAGCGTCAGCCAGCCCATCAGCCGGAAACTCATGCGCCACGCAATAATCGGCCTGTGTTTGAGCGAGAACACCACCAGCAGCACTTGCGCCAGCAGCAGCCCACCCATCACCAGAGCCATCAACCCCATGAACACGCGGGACTGTTCCAGCGGCAGAGTCTCATTCTTCTGATCGAGCAACACGATTTGCACCACCAGCACCACAACCACCACCGCGCCCGCCCCGATCAGCAAACCGCGAAACCCGCGCAGCAGGTTCATCACGTTTATCATGCGTTTATCCCGCCTCTATTGGAGCGCAGGTCGAACGACCACAGCGCCAGCCCCACCAGCAGCGCACCCGCCAGCAGCAGTACCGGACGAAACTCCGACGACGACAGGCCGGGCAGCGAAAGCCAGTACAGCAACGGCGGTGCATCCGTCAAATTAACCGTCACCACGCGCAGCCCCCAAATGACCAGTCCGGCGAAAATGCCCACCAGCGATTCGCCCAGAATGATCGTGAGCGCGAACGCCAGCGCAGACAGGAACGCCATCGGTGCTAACCACGACTCCACCAGCGACCACAGCAATATCTGGGCATCCAGCACCGTCAGCAGCACACTCGCCGCCAGCGCCAGCGCCAGATCGAACCCGAACACCAGCGCCAACCGCGTCAGCAATAGCAACCGCGCCGAAGCCGGTGTCGCCGCTTCCAGTTCCAGCACCGCCTCCATGTCGCTGTCGTACAGCAGCGCCACCCCCACCGCCGCCACCACAGGCGCAAGCACTGTGAACGGAAGTAACGCCTTCCCATCCCTTGTACCAACTGCCAGCGTCACCGCTACGCCCAGCGCCAACATCAGCACCGAGGCCGACCAGATTTCGTGCCGCACCACCCGCATTTGCGAACGCATCAGTAGCAGAGGCCACCATTGCACCAACCGTTCCCGGCGAGTCAGCCTGCGCGGCGGCAGTTCCGGCAGCAATTGTGCCAGCAGCGCCTCCCGTGCCTCCGCATCCAGCGCCGAATCCGCAGTCCGCAGCGCCGCCAGCACGCTCACCACCGCCTGCGCTTCGTCCACCTGTGCGCCGTCCTCCGTCAACAACTGCCGCTGACGGCTTTCCACTTGCTCATCGTTCATCATTCCGCCTCTACCTCCGCCACACTCATCTGTTGCCGCAATTGCCGCAGCCCCAGACTCAGACGGCTCTTAACCGTTCCCACCGGAATATCCAGCGCCGCCGCAATCTCCGCCAGCGAGAATTCGCGGTCATAGCGCAGCAAAATTACCGCCCGCTGTGTCTCCGGCAGTGTACGCAGCGCCGCCAGTGCCTGCTCGGTGGACATCGTGCGTGCAACCATCATTTCCGGTTGCTCTTGCTCATCGTCACTCATCTCCCAATCCTCCGGCATCGTCACCTCGTACCGCGCTGCCGCCCGCTTGAAATAGTCCCGCGTAATATTGGTGGCGATCTGATACAACCACGCTTTGAACGGGCGCGGATACTGATACTGTCCGATAGCCCGCAGCACCCGCACGAAACACTCCTGCGCGAAATCTTCCGCCAGCGGGCGTTCACCTGTCATGCGATACAGGTATCCGACCAGCGGCGCATAATGGCGGTCAACCAGCGCCCCTAGGCATTCGGCATCACCCTGTTGTAACCCTCGCGCCAGATGTTCGTCTGCGGGCACCGCGCACCCTTTCGCTCGTTCCTATCCCTAATACGAGCATGGTGCGAATTGGTTCATCCGTCAAAACAGGCTGCGCTATAATTCTCACCAAAGTTCAGCCCACAGTCGGTAAAGGAGCAGCGCTTGACCGAGAAACAACGCATCACAGCCGATGATCTGTATCGCATCATCAATATCGAAGACCCGCGCATCAGCCCGGACGGGCGCTGGATTGCCTACGTCCAGACCGCTCCGGATCGCATGGAAAACGGGTATAAACGCAACATCTGGTTGGTTTCCACCAGTGGCGGCGACCCGCTACAGATCACCCGCAGCGGCAAAGATACGCAACCGCGCTGGAGTCCCGATAGCAAGACGCTGGCTTTCACCTCCACCCGCGACGAAAAGCCGCAGATTTACCTGCTGCGGATGACCGAACCCGGTGGCGAAGCCCGCGCCCTGACCGCCCTCCCCAATGGCGCGAAAGATGCCGCATGGTCGCCCGATGGCACGAAAATTGCCTTCCTCGCGCCCATGAACGCTGACGAGCGCGGGCGCGAAGACCGCCGCGAAGAAGACCCCAAACCGATAGACAAGCTGGACGCGAAACAGCGCAAAGAGCGCCGCGATCAGGACGAAGCCAAACGTTTCGACCCGCGCATCGCACAGCGCCTACCCTACCGCACCGGCACGAGCTTCCTCAGCGACCGTTTCGCGCAGATTTACGTCATGTCTGTCGCCGAAGGGCTGGATAAAGAAGCCACCCGCCCGCGCCGCCTGACCGACGTGGATGCCGACCACAACCCGCCCCAGTGGACACCGGATGGCGAATACCTGTTTACCGCACGGATGAGCGACCCTGCTGGCGATGAGCCTTGGCGCTGGAGCAACCTCTACCGCATCCGCCTGAGCGATGGCACATCCGACAAGCTAACCGACGAAAGCTATAGCAGTTTCGCCCCGCTGCCGTCACCTGATGGTCAATGGGTGGCATTCGGGCGCATCCCCCGCGAACGCCTGAGCGAACGCATCGTGCGCCTCGCTGTCATGCCAGTGGAAGGTGGCGAAATTCGCGATCTGAACCTGACCTTCAACCGTGACCTTGCCGACATCAAATGGACACCCGATGCCGGAGGGCTGCTGTTCGGCGGGCAAAGCGAGGGGACGGTGGAGGTCTATCACGTCCGTCTTACGGATGGCGAAGTGGAAAAAGTCGTCGCAGGCAATATGTACGTCGAACAATTCGACGTGCAGGCCGAAGCGGGTATCGCCTTCAGCGCATCCACGCCCGTCAACCCCTCCGAACTGTACTGGCAAGCTTCCAGCGTAGACCATGCTGTTCAGATGACCCGCGTGAACGAGAAACTACTCGAATCGCTCATCGTGCAGGAAACGCACGAGTTCCGCTGGAAATCCCCCTCCGGCGTGGAGATTCAAGGGTGGTATTTGCTGCCCGTCGGCTACGAAGAAGGTCAATCCTACCCGTTAGCCTTCCACATTCACGGCGGGCCACATGTCATGTGGGGGCCAGCCATGAAATCTATGTGGCATGAGTGGCAGTTCCACGCAGCGCGGGGTTATGTCGTGTTCTATTCCAACCCGCGTGGCGCAGGCGGTTACGGCGAAGAATTCCAGATGTCGCTGCACGGCAACTGGGGCGGTGTCGCCTACGATGACCTGATGGCGGGTGTGGATGCACTGCTCAAGAAAGGCTTCGTTGATCCGGCACGCATGGCCGTCACAGGTGGTTCTTACGGCGGCTACATGACCGCATGGATCACCGCGCACACGGATCGTTTCTGCTGTGCCAGCGCCCAGCGCGGCGTGTACAACCTGCTCGGATTCTCCGGCACCACCGACATTCCCAGCTTCATCCCCACCGAATTCGGCATCGAACCGTGGGAAGACCCGATGCAACTCTGGCAGCATTCGCCGCTGGCGCACGCCCACCGCATCAAGACCCCGCTGCTCATCATCCACAGCGAGAACGATTACCGCGTCCCCATCTCGGAAGGTGAGCAGTTGTTCACCTATGTCCGACGCAGCGGCGGTACGGTTAAACTGGTGCGCTTCCCGCGTGAAGGCCATGAACTCACCCGCGCTGGCGAACCCGAACACCGCATGAGTCATCTGTTGCACATCACCGAATGGTTCGACACTTACTGCGGCGTACAGCCTGCACAGCCCTAAATCGGCAGGAGTCTGATGATGAAACCCATGTCTTTCGATTTTCGTTCCCGCCGGTCTATGGTCGCAGCACGGCGCGGCATGGTCGCTTCCAGCAACCCTCTCGCTTCGCAAGCCGGCCTGCAAATTCTGCGGCAGGGCGGCAATGCGGCAGATGCGGCTATTGCCACCGCCGCCATGCTCAACGTCACTGAACCTGCCTCGACAGGGGTGGGCGGGGACTGCTTCGCCCTATTCTACGATGCAAAAACACGCCAGATCAGCGCCCTGAACGGTAGCGGACGCGCTCCCGCCGCCCTGCATCTTCAAGACCTCCTCACGCAGGGTATGACCGAAATCCCTGAACGCAGCCCCCATGCCGTCACCGTCCCCGGCGCGGTCATGGGCTGGCACGATCTGTTGGCGCGGCACGGCACAATGTCCCTGCGCGACGTACTGGCGGATGCCATCTACCACGCCCGTGAAGGCTATCCGGTTCATCCGGTATTCGGTACGGCGTGGCAGGGCAGCGAAGCCTTCTTGCGTCAGAGTCCCAACGCGAGCGACTACCTGCCGAACGGCAGCGCCCCCGCCATCGGGCAGATCGTCCGCCTGCCGCAACTTGCTGCCACTCTGCAAGCCATCGCTGATGGCGGCCCCGCCGCCTTCTACACCGGCCCAATCGCGCAGGCCATTGTGGATACGCTGCAAGCACTGGGCAACAAAATGACTCTGACCGATCTCGCGT
>CAIVEA010000365.1 GCA_903904765.1 uncultured Chloroflexota bacterium | reverse complement strand
GTGGCGCTCCGCAGCCTCGGCCTTGCCATCACCGACTCGCTTTTGAGCAACCTGCGCCAGTACAATCACGGTGACATCAACATCAGCAGCGTTTCCAGTGCCGGGCCGTTCTCGGTCACATTCCAGCGCGGGGCGGACGAGCCTTCGATTTTCCGCCCGCAGCAGGTGGAAGCCGTCCGCAACTGGGCAGCGGGGCGCAACTCCACCCTCAGCGAATACATCGTCGCCAGTAATATCCAGATCACCCCCGCCGGACAGGAACAGGCCGGCAAACCGCAGTTCACCAGTTCCTTCCTAATTGACCCCGCCACCTTCGACCAAAGCACCCCGATCATCGCGCTTGACCCGCCCAACACCCCCTTGCGTGACTTATTCAAAGGCGGGCGTGAAGTGGTCATCAGCCGCAATCTGGCGGACGATGAGGGGCTGAAAGTGGGCGATCCGGTGCGCGTCAGTGGCACGGAAGAAACCTTCACGGTGGCGGGCATCGTCCCCACCGAAACCGAGGCCAGCATCAACAATGTGTTCGCGGCCTTCTTCGGTTTCGCCTATTTTGACCGTTCGCAGGCCGACGTGCTGCAAGTGAACGCCAACCCCAACACCATCGGCATCGTGCTGCCGGATGGCACACCCGGCACAGAGATCGAAGCCGCTGCCAACGAGATTATGCAGGTGGTGCGCGTGCGCGACATCAACGCCACGCCGTGGCTGCTCAGCCGCAACGCGCTGATTGCAGACATGATCGGGCGCTTCATCGTCACGATGGGCTTGGGCGCGCTGCTGATCGGCGGCGTGGGCATCATGAACACCATGCTGGTGCTGGTGGGCCGCCGTTCGATGGAAATTGCCGCGCTCAAAACCTTCGGCCTGAAGGGGCGGCAGGTGGCGGCGCTATTCATCAGCGAAGCGTTCCTGCTCGGATTGCTCGGCAGCGCGGTGGGCATCGTAGCCGGCCTGCTGCTGAGTGGCGTGGTCAACGCCTATGGCGAAGCGTTTTTGCAACAGCGCCTGCCGCTGCGCGTACACGGAGAAGCCTTAGCCTACGGCGTAACGCTGGGCATGATCGTCACGCTGGTGTTCGGCGTGCTGCCCGTGCTGATGGCGACCAAAGTGCGTCCGGCGATTGTGCTGCGCCCCAATGAGACGCACCTGCCCCGCGCTGGCCTGATTCAGTCATTTATCGCGCTGTCGGTCATCGTGATCGTGTTAGGACTGGTGGCCGGCCAGATCATTAGCCCGATTGTGGGCGAAATGTCGTTCATGGGCAGCCGCTACCCGATGAACCCGTATGCCATCGGGATTGTGCTGGTGGCGCTAGTGCTGTTCATCCTCGCGCTGCTCACAGGCGTGATGTGGGTGGTGGTGTGGCTGGTCGGTCACATGCCCACCTTCGGCGCGGTGGATTTGCACCTTGCGCTGCGTAATCTGTCCACACGGCGTATCCGCACCGCTACCACGCTGCTGGCGCTCACAGCTGGCATGTTCGCATTGAGCAGTATCAGCTATTTCGGGATGGGCGCACGCGAAATTGTGCGAATCCAGTTTGCACAAACGTTAGGCGGTAACGTGATGATCGTGCCGCTGCTGCCGCGAGGGACGGCGCAGCCCTTCCTCGATGTGGTGTTGGCACAACAAGAAGGCGTGCAATACCGCACCATCCTCAATATGAATTCGGGACGCATCACAGGCGTGGACGGCGCACCCGTGCAGTTGGACGGCGGCCTG
>CAIVEA010000364.1 GCA_903904765.1 uncultured Chloroflexota bacterium | reverse complement strand
GGTCGGGTCGCCCAGCGGCTATGTGGACAGCGAACAGGGCGGCCAGTTGACCGAGCGCGTGCGCCAGCAACCGTATATCATCGTCCTGTTTGACGAAGTGGAAAAAGCCCACCCGCGCATCATGGACATCCTGCTACAGGTGATCGAAGAAGGCCGCCTGACCGATGGGCGCGGTAACCCCACTCAGTTCAGCGAGGCGGTGGTCATCCTCACCAGCAATCTGGGGGCGCAGCATCTGGCTGTGCCTGTGGTGACGGACGAGATTCGGGAAGAGGCGATGGATGAAGTGCGGACGTGGTTCCGCCCCGAATTCCTGAACCGCCTCGACGAAGTGATTATGTTCAACGCCCTCTCGGACGAAGATTTGCGGAGCATTCTGCTGCTGCTGCTCAAGAAAGAGGACAAGATGGCCTCCGAGCGCGGCTTGAAACTGGAATTCACGGACAACGCCGTCCAGTGGATGCTCGATCAGAACGACGAGCCGGAATACGGTGCGCGTCCCCTGCGGCGTATCATCCGCCGCTTTGTGCGCGAACCGTTGGCGGATTACCTGCTCAAGGCGAACCCGCCCGCCGGAACACAGGTGCGCGTGGATGCGCCGGATGCCAGCGGCCTGAAATTCGCGGCACTGGTGGACGGCAAAGAAGTCAAGGTTGGTGAATGAGTGTTGGTTAGCAAGAGGTGATGGAAACGCATGTTGAGCTTGTTGATCGCCGTTTGTGGCTGGGTGGCGGCACTTTTTGGGGTATCCATTCATCTGCGCGATGAGGACAATCCGGCGCGTACCCTGCAAATCGGGCTGAACGAAATGCCGTATATTCCGGTTGGGCTGGGGGCATTCGCCTTCCTGTTCAGCCTGCTCACTCGCCGCCAGCGGTTCAGTGGCTTGCTCGGCCTCGCGGGGTTGGTGCTGGCAGTGCTGCCTTTCCTGAACCGTCGCGCTGCTGATGAAGACATGGACAGCGCCATACGTGCCGGTCTGGGCAAGCACTACGAGGCGCGTATCCCGCCGGCCATGTGGCGGCGTTTGCCGCGCCAATCGTGGGCGTGGGCGGACGCATTCGGGGCGCGGGAACGGGCGGCGCGTGCGCGCATCTGGCGTGATGTGCAGTACGCCGCGCCGGATGGTCAACCGCTACGCTTAGATGTTTATGAGCCGATGGTGGAGCCAGCGCGGGGCAGCTTGTATCCGGCGCTGGTGGTGATGCACCCCGGCGGTTGGAGCGAAGGCGATAAAGGTTGGTGGTTTGAAGCCCGCCATCGTCGTCTGGCGGCGCAGGGCTATGTCATCTTCGACATTCAGTACCGCTTTGCCCCCGCATACCGCTGGCCTGCCCAGTTGGACGATGTGAAAACTGCGATTCGTTGGGTGCGCCACAATGCAATGCGCTATCAGGTGGATGTGAACCGCATCGGCTTGATGGGGCGTTCGGCGGGCGCACAGTTGGCGGTGATGGCTGCACTCTGCCCAGATGCCGATACGCAGGTGCAGACAGTGGTTAGCCTGTACGGGCCGATGAACATGGAGTTCGAGCAACTTGAACCGGACTCGTTCATTCCAGTGCTGATGGGCGGCGCGTACCGCGATATGCCGGAAGCCTATGCTTCTGCCAGCCCGTTAGCGCAGGTGCGCCCCGGAATGCCGCCGCTGTTGCTGGTGGAAGGCATGCGCGACACGATTGTGCCGCCGCAGCATCATGGCGACCCGCTGGCGAACCGCATGTCGTTCCTCGATAACGTGTTCGTGCTGCTGCGCGTTCCGTGGTCACGGCACGGCTTTGACGGTGTGCCGTTTGGTCTGGGGGCGCAGGCGGTAGATTATCATCTGGATCGTTTTCTAGCGTGGAGTTTGTACGGAGAGGAATAGGACGATGCCCGAAGAAACAATCGTCTCCCGGCCTATGCCCTCCCGCCCGTCCAACGGTCTGCTGGCGTGGCAGGCGACGGTGGGTTACTTGAGTATGCAGTACAATCTCGAATGCAGCCTCAGTATCGAGGTGCGTCCCGGTGAGTTGGGCGCTGTGCTGTGGTCGGCTTCCGCAACATGGGGGCAGAACACCGAGCAAATCAGCCGTCGCCCCACGCTGCCTGCCGCGTTGCGCGACCTGTGGCGCGAGGTAGATCGCAACCATGTGATTTTTGAATCGCGGGAGGCGTTGTTGCGGCGGCCTGTGAACTACTCGGATAACGAGTGGTTGGATGCCGACACGCAAAAGCTGCTGGATCGCACGCTCGAAATCGCGTCCAACGTGTACGGCTCGGACTGGAATTTGACCCTGATTTACCATCCTGTCGAACTGCCCGCGGAGCGTTTTATCGCGCAGTTGACCGCACGGCAAGGGACAGTGAGCAGCGCCGGACAGGGCGCGGGGATGCGGCAGGCGCTCCAAGATTTGTTTCGTAGTGCCGCGCCCGATTTTGTGGCGCAGGCTGTTCGGAATGTCGATTCACCGGATGAAACACGGTAGCCAACAAGCAAGGAGTTGATGGGATGACCCAAGTGGATGTTTCTGTTTTTCGTAAATACGATGTGCGCGGCACGGTCAGTGGCGAAAAGCCGCAGCTTACGCCTGAACTTGCCCGTTTGGTAGGCCGCGCTCTAGGGACGTACCTTCCGCAGCAGTTCCAGACCGAACGTATGTTCGTGGGCTGCGACAATCGCGCTTCGTCCCCCATTCTGAAGGCTGCGCTCATCGAAGGCGTGACTTCTGCTGGTCTGAATGTGACCGATATCGGCGCGGTACTCACCCCTACCGTGTATTTCGCGTCGGCTAGCTATGGCGATCGTGGCGCGGGTGTGATGATTACTGGTAGCCATCTGGACACACGTTACAACGGCATCAAGATGGCCTATGGTTCGCTGGCGCTGGCTGACCAGCAGATTCAGGCGCTGTTGCAGATCATCCAGAGCGACTCGTTTGCGACAGGCAAAGGTGCGGTAGAAGTGGATTTGAACATGATCCACAAGCACATCGAAACTATCGGCTCCAAAGTCAAACTAGCACGGCCTTTGACGGTGGTGCTGGACGCGGGCAATGGTTTGAGTGGTACGTACATCCCTCCGCTGCTGGAAAAGCTGGGTGTGACCGTCCACAAG
>CAIVEA010000363.1 GCA_903904765.1 uncultured Chloroflexota bacterium | reverse complement strand
GGCCGAGTGGGAATATGCGGGGCGCAGTCCCGATGGTCGCCTGTATCCGTGGGGAAATAGCCCGATTTACGGCTATGCCATCGTGCGGACGAACTTCAGCACC
Source organism: uncultured Chloroflexota bacterium (assembly GCA_903904765.1). The sequence continues at coordinate 4,581 of CAIVEA010000363.1, read as the reverse complement.
AACGCCATCGGCGGCACCATGTTCCCGGTGGCGAGTAAGCCGCAGGATATTTCGTGGGTCGGCGCGTATGATATGGCGGGCAGCCTGCGCGAGTTCACATCCACCATCTACGACACAGTGACGGTCAATGGCGAGCGCAAGTTCCCTTATCCGTACAACGCCACCGATGGTCGCGAGGATTTAGCCAATACCGGCACGTCCACCAACGTGCAAACACGGGATAGCGATACCACGATTCGTGTGGTGCGCGGCGGCAGCTTCGACTTCGGCATCGAGAAAGCAACGCTCACGATTCGCAACACCGAATACTGGGATTTCCTGTGGAACGATTACGGGTTCCGCTGCGTCAGTGATTCGTAACCTCATCCCTCTTATCCCCTCTCCGTGCGGAGAGGGGAAGCTAGGCGCAGCGTAGCAAGAGGGGGTTGATGTACGCTTTAGAGGTCGTGCAGTTCGCTCAGATCAATATAGCCTTCGCGCAGTGCAGTCAGCGCCGCCTCGAAACGGTCTTTGGCATTCAGTTTGTTCATCGAACGCGCCAGAGTCTCGATAACCATCCCCTGTGACAGGCCGAGATGACGGGCGATGTCCGGGTTTTCGAGGCCGCCCGCCACATGCAGCAGGATTTGACGTTCGGTATCGCTCAACAGCGCCTTATTGTCGCTGTTGACCATGCCGCCCACAATCTTTTCCGCCACGCCAGCGCCCAGCACCATCTGACCTTGCGTTACCTTGACGATGCCATCCAGCAATTCGTTCTCGTCGCCAGACTTGAGTACATACCCGTGCGCTCCGGCACGCATAGCCCGCATGATGTACCAGTCCTCCTCACGGCCTGTGAGGACGAGTACCTTCACGTTCGGCGCTTCGGCGCGGACTTTGGGCAGGATTTCGAGTCCTCCCTTGCCGGGCATGTTCAGGTCGAGCAGCAGCACATCCGGTAGCAGTGCCAGCACTTGCTGGAGGGCCGCATCACCGTCGCCCGCTTCGCCTACCACCACGAACTCATCCCGTGATTCGAGAAAGTTCGCCAACGTTTTACGCAGGATGGTATGGTCGTCCGCCAGCAGGACGCGAATGGTCGGCTTGCTAGCCCGCCGGGGGGCAGATGCGCCCGTTTGCGTATAGGTGGCGCGGCGGGAACTGGGGATATCGTTGGGGGATGCGCCGGATGCGGCTTGAATCGCTTGCAATGCGGCGGCTAAGGTCTGACAGGTCTGATAGCGGCGCGAGGGGTTCTTTTCCAGCGTCTTGAGGATGACGCGCTCTAGCTCGACGGGCAGATCGGGCATAATCAGGCGCGGCGGCGGCGGGGGTTGCTTCACCTGTTGCAGCAGCAGCGCCGGAATCTCATCGGCATCGAAGGGCAGATGACCGGTCGCCATTTCGTATAGCACGATGCCCAGCGAATAGATGTCCGTCCGCAAATCCAGCGGCAGCCCCTGCGCCTGCTCCGGCGAGAGATAGGCCGGCGTGCCGATCACCATGCCGTCGGCGGTCACGCGGGTGGCTTCTTTGGGCAGCGCCAGCCCCAAGTCCATGATCTTCACCTGACCGTCTGGTGTGACCTTGATATTGGCCGGCTTGATGTCGCGGTGAATGATCTGGCGGTCATGGGCATAACCCAGTGCGTCCGCAATCTGCTTGCCGAGGTTCACGACCTGTTCGGGCGAAGTGGGCACAAAGGCCGAGAGCGACGCGCCTTCGACATATTCCACCACTAGAAAATGGTGATCGCCTTCCTCGCCCAGATCATAGATTGCCATGATGCCGGGGTGATTCAACTGCGCGGCGGCAGTCGCCTCCTGAAAAAAGCGGCGGCGCGTCGTTTCGCGGACATGGGGCAGCAAGATTTTGAGTGCGACCTGCCGCCCCAATTTGGTATCTAGCGCCTTATACACGGTGGCAGTCGAGCCATCGCCCAGATGCTCTTCAATTTGGTAGCGATTATTGAGTCGTCGTCCAATCATCGTGCTTTAGTCCGGGTCATTTCGAGGAGGCGCACAAAATTATGCTACCGTTAGAATAGCACAAACTTGACACCCTCGCACCTTGAGGTCGTCTCAATTCTTGTTCAGAATCCGGGCAGCTATCCACTTACTTCAATTTTGAAGCGGCGCAGCGCGTCTAAATGGTGATCGAGCGTGGTAAAGCCTGCGCCCATCGTGTTCAGGCACACATGCGTCGCCCCCAGCGCCGCAAAACCTGCTGCTTCCGCCGCCCATGCCGACTGCGGGGTGCGGCTGACATGAATGCGAATATCCAGCCCGAACGCCGAGGGGTCGCGCCCGGCCTCCTGAAGATAGCCGCGTAACTGCTCCACCTGCGCCTTGAGCGTGTCATAGGGCTTGGTGTTGGGTATCCAACCGTCGCCCAGACGGGCAGCGCGGCGCAGCACCACTTCGGCATCCCCGCCGAACCATACCGGAATCGGCACAGGCGGCAGCGGGTTCAGGCCGGCATCCGGCACGCGGTCAAATTCGCCCTCAAACGTCACCAGCGGCTGACTCCACAGGGCGCGTAGCAACTGCACCTGTTCTTCGATGCGCCTGCCGCGTGCGTGGAAATCTTCGCCCAATGCCTCGTATTCCACCGCGTTCCAGCCGATGCCCACGCCCAACCGCAGCCGTCCGCCCGCCAGTACGCTAACCTGCGCGGCTTGCTTCGCCACTAGCGCCGTTTGTCGCTGCGGCAGAATCAGGATTCCGGTCACAAATTCCAGCCGACGGGTGATAGCCGCCAGATAGCCGAACAACACGAACGGCTCATGGAACATCTCGCGGTGGGTATACGGCCCGCGCCAACCGCCGGGGCGTTCCGGGTTTGCGCCCAGCACATGATCGTACAGTTCAAAGTAGTCGTACCCCATGCCTTCGACGGCCTGCGCGTAATCGCGGATCACCGTCGGGTCGGCTCCAATTTCAGTTTGGGGGAAAATCACACCCAGTTTCATGATGCGTCCTCACAGGTTAAACCAGTGTGCAAACTATAGCAGCGGGCGGCGCGGGGTGGCAAGGCGGTTAGCGGTGTTGCGCTGATGGTCTTAACCCATTGATCGGGGCGCACCGTGTTATACTACATTGCGAAATTTTGCACACAGCGAGGTCAATATAAGGCGATGACAGGCACACTGGGAACGGCGGAAAATCCACTCCGGGTAGCAATTGTCGGTTCTGGCCCTTCGGGTTTTTATGCGGCTGACCACCTTCAACGTCAGGCGGGGTTGGCGGTGCAAATTGATATGTTTGACCGCCTGCCCACCCCTTATGGTCTGGTGCGCGGCGGTGTCGCGCCCGATCATCAAAAGATCAAGTCCGTCACCAAAGCTTATGACCGCGTGGCGGCGAACCCTGAGTTTCGTTTTTTCGGCAACATCAACTATGGCACAGATTTAACCCACACCGATCTCGCTGCTCATTATCACGCCGTCATCTGGGCGGTGGGCGCACAGAGCGACCGACGCATGGATATTCCGGGCGAAGACCTGTCTGGTAGCCACCCCGCCACCGAGTTCGTGGCGTGGTACAACGCGCACCCCGATTATGCGAATCATCAGTTCGACCTGTCGCAGGAGAGTGTGGCTGTGGTCGGATTGGGCAACGTGGCGATGGATGTCATCCGCATCCTCGCCAGCTCGCCGGAAGAACTGGCCGCGACGGACATCGCGGATTACGCGCTGGAGGCACTCCGCAACAGCCGCGTGAAGCGCATCTACGTGCTGGGGCGGCGCGGGCCGGCGCAGTCGGCCTTTACCAACCCCGAAATTAAGGAACTGGGCGAACTGGCGGAAGCCGATGTGATCGTTGCGCCGGAAGAAGTGGTGCTCGATCCGGTCAGCCAGCAACTGGTGGAGTCGGGCGAAGATAAGAGCGTGACCCGCAACGTCGAAATCCTGAAGGAATACGCGGCGCGGGGCGGCAGCGGCAAACCCAAACAGATCATCATGCGTTTTTGCGTGTCGCCCACTGAATTGAGTGGCAACGGGCAGGTGCAATCGGTGACGCTGGTGAAGAACGCGCTGGTGGCGGACGACAAGGGCAACCTGAAGGCCAAGCCGACGGGCGAAACCGAAACGCTGCCCATCGGCCTGATTTTCCGTTCTGTCGGCTATAACGGTGTGGCGCTGCCCGATGTGCCGTTTGATGCCAAGCGTGGCGTGATCCCCAACGATCACGGGCGCGTGCTGACGGCGGCGGGTAGCGGTCAGACCGTTGCTGGAGAGTATGTGGTGGGCTGGATTAAGCGCGGCCCCAGCGGGATTATCGGCACGAACAAACCGGACTCGATTGAAACAGCGGATTGCCTGCTGGCCGACCTGCAAGCCGGTGCGCTGCCTGCGCCAGCCCAACCGGATCGCGCTGCGCTCGAAAGCCTGCTGCACCAGCGTGGGTTGCGTCCGGTGAGCTATAACGAATGGCTGCTGCTGGACGAAGCCGAACGCGAACGCGGACAGGAACGCGGCGCGCCCCGCCGCAAGTTCTGGCGCGTGGACGAGATGCTGCACGCGATTGACCAGCGCAAGAAGGGGTAGGCGTTCCCTCGCTCTGAATTGTTGTCTTTGTAGGGGACGGCCTGCGTGCC
>CAIVEA010000362.1 GCA_903904765.1 uncultured Chloroflexota bacterium | reverse complement strand
TGCGCCGCCGTACACCAGCCCCAGCCCACGCGCCGCCAGCCCGCGCCCCAATTGATGCGCGGCGCGGGCATAATCCGCCTGTGCGCCCAGCGCCGAACCACAGAATACGCATACCTGCTTCATACGCACCGCCTGTATATACAAAAACCGGAAGGCTGTGACGACAGCCCCCGGTTTTAGAGTCGGACTATGGAGATGAAATGCTTAGGTTGCGGGTTGCGCGGCGGGCGCATCGGCGCTGGCGGCGGGCGTGCTGCCCGTCACACTGACCTTGCCTTCCATCAGTTCTTCAAACACCTGCCGATCCAGCGTTTCCTGTTCCAGCAGGATTTCGACCAGCTTATCCAGCTTGTCGCGGTGCTCGGTCAACACTTCTTTGGCGCGGCTGTAGGCGGTTTGCAGGATGCGGCGCACTTCGTTATCAATTTCCTCGGCGGCCTGTTCGCTGTAATCGCGCTGTTCCGCCATCTCGCGCCCCAAGAACACCATGCCCGTGCCAGAGCCGAAGGTACGCGGGCCGAGCGCGTCGCTCATGCCGTACTGCGTCACCATCGCCCGCGCCATGCTGGTCACGCGCTGAAGGTCATTGCTCGCACCTGTCGTGAACTGGTTGAACACGATTTCTTCGGCAGCGCGTCCGCCCAGCGCGGCGGCAATCGTATCCTCGAAGTATTCCTTCGAGCGCCCGAAAATGTCCTCGTCCGGCAGCGGCAACACATACCCGCCGGCACGACCACGCGGCACAATCGTGATCTTATGCACCGGATCGGTGTGCTTCAGGAAGTAGAACAGCACCGCATGACCCGCTTCATGATAAGCGGTGGTCTTTTTGTCCTTATCGGAGATCACGCGGGACTTGCGTTCCGGCCCCATCGTCACGCGATCCATGCTTTCGGTCAGTTCGCTCATGCCGACGGCCTTCTTATTGCGCCGCGCCGTGAGGATGGCCGCTTCGTTAATCAGGTTTTCGAGGTCAGCGCCGGAGAAGCCCACCGTCATCTTCGCCAACCGATCCATATCGGCATCCGGCGCAAGGGGCTTGCCCTTGGTATGTACCTTCAGGATTTCATGGCGACCCTTGATGTCCGGGTTATCCATGACCACCTTGCGGTCAAAGCGTCCGGGACGCAGCAGCGCCGGATCGAGGATGTCCGGGCGGTTGGTGGCCGCGCACACGATCACATTGGTTCCGGTTTCAAACCCGTCCATCTCCACCAGAATCTGGTTGAGGGTTTGTTCGCGTTCGTCATGACCGCCGCCCAAACCTGCGCCACGATGACGGCCTACCGCGTCAATTTCGTCCACGAAGATGATGGCCTGCGCTTCGGCTTTGGCGCGTTCAAACAGGTCACGCACGCGGCTTGCGCCCACGCCCACGAACATTTCCACGAATTCCGAGCCGGAAATGCTGAAGAACGGCACACCGGCTTCACCGGCCACCGCACGCGCCATCAGGGTTTTACCCGTTCCGGGCGGGCCAACCATCAGCACACCCTTGGGAATACGCGCACCCAAGCGGATGAACTTTTCCGGTTCCTTCAGGAACTCGACTACTTCTTTCAGTTCTTCTTTGGCTTCTTCACAGCCTGCCACATCCTGGAACGTCACCTGCGGGCGTTCCATGTCACGGGTGACGCGGGCGCGGCTGCGGCCAAAGCTCATGGCCTGATCCTGTCCGGTACGAACCGAACGCATCATGCGCCACAGCAACCAGATGATGAGCAGCGTGGGGACGACCGCCACCAGCAATTGAAACAGGATGCCGGACGTATTGTCACCGGGCTGTTCGGAATAGGTCAGCGCCAATAGGTCGGCATCTGTCACGCCGAAGGTGCGGAGTGAGGCGAACAGGTCGGTTTCGCGCTCTTTGTAGTACGACACGCTGGAACCGTTGGTCAAATCTACGATCACATCTTGCCCGCCACGCACGGTCATGGATTGCACCTGACCATCGCGCACGTAGGCCGCCAGCCGATCGAGTGATACGCGGTTGCCGCTGGACATATTGTTGGGGGCGGCAAAAGCGAAGATGAATAGAATAATCACCACAGCGCCGAGGATAAGCCAGAATCGCTGGGCATTCTTATTCTGAAATGGAGAATTGCTGTTACTGTCGTTATTGGGATCGGGTTTGTTGTTATTCACGCCGACGGCACGGGGGAACTCCCTTTACAGGGGGAAACCCATCATCGCGCCTCTCTCCTTTCTACGCATGTTTTCAGTTGTGGAACAGTGTCGCTGCTGCGAGGATATTGGCCTACCGATAATTTCCTGTGCCCTGATGATAACGATCATCCCCGTGCGGGTCAATATACCCTGACCGAAATACTAGGTTCAGCGCCCATTAAAGAGCATCCGTCCACCATTTGCACCCATCCTCAACGCAATCATTGTAGTGGTTTATCCGTTCTGTGCATACTTCTGATCGTCGTAATTGTGTTAGAATTAAATGAGGGGTTCTGTTATAAGCCGTGCGACAGGTCTTTAAGCTCATTCGATGCTACAATGCATACAGGCATGCAATTAGGTGATTCACAGTGGAAGAAAAGCCGGCCCAAAATCACTACGAGACGGAAGAAGAACTGGCGAGGCGTGTCGCCACACGCGGTCTTGGAGATACCGATTTTGAGGAGAACCAACCGCGTTGGGGAACAGCTCGTTTTGGTTCGCGTACCAATCTGCTGATTTACGTGCGTGGCGTACAGCAGCCCTTCGTATTTGATGCCGGCACAGTGAACGAATTGACCATCGGGCGTTTTGACCCGGATACGCAAACCTCGCCGGAAGTGGATTTGCAGGACTATGGCGCTACCGAAAAAGGCGTATCGCGCCGCCATGCCACCATCGTCCGGCGGGATGGCTCACTCAGCATCGTAGATCAGGGCAGCCACAACGGAACCTACCTGAATGGGCAGCGTTTGGTGGCGCAACAACCGCGCATCCTGCGCGACGGGGATGATGTACGCTTGGGGCATCTGGTGCTGCGAATCAAGTTTGAGCGCGTGAACGAATAACCCGGCCTGCACAATCGTACCATTTTCACATGACTGACCGCACTAACGAACAATGGCTGGCTGACCTGACCGGCTCGCCGGAGGCACAGTCTCCGGCCTTAGAAGACCTGCGCGAACGTTTGCAGCGCGGCATCTTTTATTACCTTAGCCGCGAACGCAGTGACCTCACCCACCTTCCCGCCGCTGAACTGACTCGCATGGCGGAAGACCTCGCACAGGATGCCACCCTGCGCGTGATGGACAACCTCGGCAGTTTTCGCGGAGACAGCCGCTTCACCACATGGGCGACCAAAATCGCGGTGCGCGTGGCGATCAGCGATTTGCGCCGCGCCCGCTACAAGGATTTCAGCCTTGAGAATATGACCGCCGAAGGCGACCTGCTCCCCGCTTCCGCCGCCAGCATCACCAGCAGCGCCGAACCCGGCCCGGAAGCCAGCACCGAACGCGCTGATGTCATGCTCAAAATTCAACAGGCGCTGGACGAAGATTTGACCGAGCGTCAGCGTCAGGCGCTGGTGGCGATGGCCTTGCAGGGTGTCCCCCTCGAAATTCTGGCGGAGCGCATGGGGACGAATCGCAACGCACTGTACAAGCTCATCCACGATGCCCGCCGCAAACTGCGCGCCCATCTGGAAAGCGAAGGGCTATCCACCCGCTACATGCTGAACCTGTTTGAAGACACATAGGTTCAACTGCAATTTTCGCGGGTAAGAATGCAACCTTTCTGTTCGTCCGAATCCATGACAGGTAATCACAGGCTGAATCCATGACGACAGGGCAAGATGACCAACTTCGCAAATTGATTGACTGTATTTTCGTCAGCCATCAGGATGAAGCGATGGACTGCGAAAGTTGCGGTTGCCAGCTCGAATGTCTGGCGGAGAAGGTGTCGGCAGGGGCGAACCTGCATGACCTGTGGCCGGATGTCGAAGCGCATCTGGCCTGCTGCCCAGACTGCGCCGAGGAATTTCAGGCGCTCCTGTGCATCCTGCGTGCCGAGGGCAGTGGTCAGTTGGATGCCAGCACAGGCGGTTAATACGTGACCCTCATCCCTAGCCCTTCTCCCTCATGGCGAAGGGAATACACGGGACGAGGTTGTTTAGCAAACACATAAGGGTAAAAACGGAATGAAACGCGAACGAGTAGTGGTGATCGGTTCCGGCCCCGCCGGATTGACAGCGGCGTTGTATACCTCGCGGGCGCAGTTGAGCACGACGGTGTTCGTGGGCAAGCTGCTGGGCGGGCAAATTTCGACCACGCATGAAGTGGAGAATTTCCCCGGCTTCCCGCAAGGGACGACTGGCCCAGAACTGGTCGAGAACATGAAGCAGCAGGCCGAGAAGTTCGGTGCGAAACTGGTGTGGGACACCGTGAGCAAAGTGGATTTTGAACACGGGTCGCCCTTCCGCATCGAAACCGAGGGTGGCGAAACCTACTCGGCGGATGCGGTAATCGTCACCGTCGGCGCGAACCCGCGTGAACTGGGCATTCCCGGCGAGAAGCAGTACGTGGGGCGCGGCGTGAGCTATTGCGCCACCTGCGACGGCTTCTTCTTCCGCAACAAGACCATCACCGTTGCGGGTGGCGGCGACTCGGCGCTGCAAGAGGCGCTGTTCCTGACCAAGTTCGGCAAGACCGTAAACATTGTCCACCGCCGCGACAGTCTGCGGGCGAGTGTGGCGCTGCAATCGCGGGCGTTCGCCAACCCCAAGATCAGCTTCACCTACGACACGGTGATCGAGGAGATCAAGGGCGACGCGACCACCGGCACGGTCAAGCAGATCGTCCTCAAGAACCTCAAAACGGGCGAAACCCGCGAAGAACCTACCGATGGCGTGTTCATCTTCATCGGCTACGATCCCAATAGCC
>CAIVEA010000361.1 GCA_903904765.1 uncultured Chloroflexota bacterium | reverse complement strand
TCGCAACATGCTGCGCTTGCTGGTGGTGGTGCTGGGCGCGGCGGCGCTGCTGGGGATCGGGCTGTCGGTGGTCGCCTTTGACCGTGAACAGCAAGCACAATCCGCCCGCGCCACCAGCGAAGCCAACCTGCTGCTGGTCGAACGCGAATCCGCCATCAACCGCAGTCTGGTACTCGCCAATGATGCCGAACGCGCCCTCGAAGGCGGCAGAACCGAACTCGGCCTGCGGTTGGCGCTGGAAGCCATGCAGATGCCCGAACCGCCTGCCGAATCCGAACGCGCCCTCCGCACAGTGGCGCTCGGCCCCGGTGTCAAATCCATCCTGACAGGTCACAGCCAGCGCGTGCAGGCTGTCGCCTTCAGCCGGGACGCGCACCTTGCGCTCTCCGCCGCCTGCGCTCAGATGAGCGAGAACGTCTGTCAGATGGGCGAAATCATTCTGTGGGACTTGAGCACCTCCAAAGAAATAAAGCGCATGCAAGGACATGCGGGATTGGTGACGGGCGCGGTATTCGCACAGGATGAACAATCGCTGTGGTCAGCCGGAACGGACGGTCTGCTCATCCAGTGGGATGCCAACCCGGACAGCCCCACCTTTGGTGACGCACTCCAAACCTTCCAACCGGACATGGGCGGGATCACGGCGCTCACCCTGAACAATGACGGCAAAACCGCGTTCATCGGCACCGAATCCGGCGCTATCGCTGAAGTTGACCTTTCGACCAGCGCCATCGTCCAACGCTACATCAAACATACGAGCCGCGTGAACTCGGTAGCAGTGAGTCCCGACGGGGCGCAAATCGCCTCCGGCGCGGATGACAATATCATCCACCTGTGGAATGTCGCTACGGGTGAACTGGTAAAAAGCTTTACAGGCCACGCCAACGCCATCACACAGGTGGCGTTCGCCCAGCAGGGCAAAACACTCCTCTCCTCCAGCGCAGATTTTTCGCTGCGCTTATGGGATATCGAAACCGGAGCACAGTCCCGTTCCCAGACACATCCCGTCACCGTGACCGGGTTTGCCGTTCATCCCGACGGACGCAGCGCACTGGTGGATTACGGCGGTGGGGCGCTCATTTTGCTCGATCTCGATCAATGGCAAACCACCCAGTATCTATTCAACAATCCCAATAACTTACCCTCACCGAATGAAGTAGCAGCGACTCGCTTCGCCTACGACTCTTCTGGCAAATTCGCCCTGACTGGCACGATGGGTGGCAGCGTCACCCTCTGGAGCATAGGGCAAAGTCGAAAAGTGTTTCAGTATGATGTCCCTAACCTTCCAAATGACTATGCCAACATGATTATTCGCAGCGATGGTAAAAGGATGCTTGTCGGCAGCGTCGAGTTGGGCGATGCTATCCTGTGGAACATTGACCCGACTTCAGCCGATTACCGCACCATCCTCAAGCGATTCTCCGGCTATAAGGGACTGGGCATGATTGCCGTTATGCAATTCAGCCCGGATGGGAAAACCGCATTTATCAGTTCAGCTGACTGGCTAGGCAATGATCTGAACAACAAAGCCGCCATCCTGTGGGATGTGGATGAACAATCCCCCACCTTTGGCGAAATCCTCCACACGCTGGACGGATTCACCTACTTCCCGCGCAGCGCGGCCTTCACCAACGACGGAAAATTCGTGCTTATGGGGACGCAAGACCTCGAAGGACACGGAGAGATGATGATGTGGGATGTCGCCACCGGGGAAGTTGTCCGCCATATCAACACCCAGCGGGACATCAGCAGCATCCTCGTCACCCCGGATAATAAACGAGCACTCACCGCATCGGCCTATTTCACTGATCTAGTAGAATGGAACATTGATCTCGCCTCCCCGGATTTCGGCAGCGAAATCCGCCGCCTCCCGACTAGTGGATACACTTACGATGTCATCTGGGGAACGGGCAGCAAAACCATTCTGGTAGCGGAAAACAGTGTGAATGTGAAAGAACGTGATTACGAAACCGGGGCGATCATCCGCGAATTCAACGGAGCCAGCGCGTGGAAAATAGATATCAGCCCGGATCGGCACTATGTGGTTGTCGGTCTGGATGGCGGGGCGTTCGTCGTCTCCGATTATCAAACGGGCGCTGAATTGTGGCGAAAGGAGAATTTGACGAGTTTCGTCTTTTATGTCCGCTTCAGCGCCGACAGTCAAACCTTCTTCACCCAGACATTCGGCGGCCCGCCGATGGAATGGCAGGTTGGTGAAATGCCGCTGGATGAACTGATGACGTGGATTCAATCCAACCGCTACCTGCGCGATTTCACCTGCGAGGAGCGCACCACCTACCGCATCACGCCCCTGTGCGACAGCACCACCCCCACCCCTGTCGCGAACAGTTGACGCACACGCAGCGGAGCGACCTCCTTTCAGACGGTCGCTCCGCTGGTTGTTTCCCGCATCAACCAGACTAATCGTCCAATGAGACAGACAAAGGCAACGACTCGGCAGCCAACGATCCAATATGCTTTTTAGCATTCACGAGTCCGGTTGGGCAGCGATTACCCCATCCATCCAGAAACTGATTTTCCTTGAGTACGCACACGATTTCGCAGTTATTCGGGCAACCCGCACATTCCACACCCACTGTTTTGAATTCCACATCCCGGATATGGAAATCAAAAAGCTGATTCGTCTGCCGATGCGCCGCCAGAATCGCCACGCCGATCGCCCCCATCAGATGCCCGCGTGCGTCCACAATCACACGATGCCCCGTGATGTGCTCGAAAGACCGCACCACGCCAACATTTTTGCTCACCCCTCCCTGAAACACGATCGGCGGCAGAATCGTTTTCCCCTTACCCACATTGTTTAGGTAGTTCAGAACAATCGAATTGCACAGGCCGGCAATGATGTCTTCGGAGGGGTATCCCATCTGGGCTTTGTGTACCAGATCGGACTCCGCGAACACAGTACACCGCCCTGCAATCCGCGTGGGATTCTGTGAACGCAGTGCATAGTTCCCGAACTCCTCTACGGGGATATTCAACCGCCGCGCCTGTGATGACAAAAATGAACCAGTGCCAGCAGCGCACAGCGTGTTCATAGCATAGTCGGTCACAATCCCCTGATCTAGAATGATGATCTTGCTATCCTGCCCTCCGATTTCAAAGATCGTATGAACATCGGGATGAAATGTCAGCGTGCCGATGGCATGAGCGGTAATCTCATTCTTCACGACTGTCGCACCCAGAATCGTCCCAATGAGTTCACGAGCAGAACCGGTTGTCCCCACTGCCTCCACCCTGAAATCCGGTGAAAGCTGACGTTCAATGCTCTCCATCAGGCGCTTAACTGCCTGTATCGGATTTCCTTCCGTCCACAGATAATCCTCCGCCAAAATCTGGTTCGACTCATCCAGCACAACCGCTTTGGTGGAAATCGAACCAATATCCACACCCATATAGGCTTTACGATGCGCGAACATGTTTAGCCTCCCTCATCACCAGCATGTCATAGAACGCTTCCAAACGGGTTTTGATGCCCGTTTCCGAAGTCAACGAGTCGAAGCTGAAATAGAGGATCGGAAAATGAAAATCTTCTGACACGCGATGCAGAGCAGGCATGGCATTGATTTCCGGCATACATCCAAACGGCTTGACATGGATTAATCCATCAAACCCCTGTTTTGCAAAGCGCACCGCCTGCGCCACACTCTCCGTTCCATGTGCACCTATGGCATGCTGCAAATAAGGAGAGGCATCCGCCAGCAAATGCTGTATGTGCCGATCATAGAATATGTAGTGCCGGACAGTTCCCGAAACCGTCAACGGGCGGTGAATCTCGATTCCATAGGCAGCTAACTGCTTCTCGATGAAGAAGTTGGAGAATGGCTCAAGCACCACATAGAACTCGCCCACAAATCCTACGCGGAGTGGCTTATCCGGCTTGTTTACCTCTAAGCGGCGAAACTCTGCTGCATACTCCCGTTTGACCTTCCACACATCCCGGATGCCGCCAGCTTGGTCGAGCGCCATCAAAAATTCTTGATGAAGTTGTTCAAATGATCCACTATGCACCTCAAAGCCGATATGCTTACGAATGAAATCCTCGATCTCATCCACAGCTTTCGCTTGCTCATAAGCCAGATACAGCAAGTGGGTGATCTTGGTGTAGGTCAGCGCTGGATACAATTCTTTGATGTAGCGAGCGATGGCAACGAGGTTCAGATTGTTGAGCATCTTGATGTACTCAAACTCATACCCTAGCTTGCGGAGAATCGCCCGTTGAATCTCACCGTAGCAGCCCAACCGGCAGCCCCCACCTACCTGAAACAGTACGTTCGCCCCCATATCCAGCGCCTCGATAAAATTACCGAGCATGTATTTGAACGGCACACAAACCGCCTCCGGGCTGTATTTAGTACCAATCTCCAGCGTCCGCTTGGTGAGTTTGGGTGGCAAAACAATCTCATCCCCCAGCAGCAGGGCGAGAGTCTTTTCGGGAATGTAGTAATTCCCCATGAGAGGAAAACATACTCGGCGGCTCATGACTGCTTCTCCTTCTTTAACTGGAGAATATCCAGAAAGCTCTCCAACCGGGTCTTGAGTCCCGCATCGCCTTGCAATTCATCCATGTTCAGCACGCACAGCGGCAGATCATGTATCGAGTACTGGCACAGAGTCGCAATCAAGGCATCCGGTCCGCAGGGAAACGCCATCAGGAAGATGATGCCATCCACATGGTCTCGATAGAATTGAATACCGCCGAGGAGTTCCTTGTTATACGTCCAGTAGCAATCCGTAGAAAGCATCGGAGATAAATGCTGGGCGGTGGCTTCATCCACCACATCGGCATAAATCACCTGAGCGCCTAGCCCCTCAAGGATTTGAACGACGGTTTTACCGAGCAACGCATCGTAGGTCACATACGGATGTGCCACCAGCAGCACGCGGCACCCGGACGGTTGGTCGTCGCGGATCGTCATCAACTGACGATTTAACCGATCCAGTTTCTGTTTGGCCTGCTCCCGCAGCGCCTCATCGTAAGCTTGCTGGATTTTTGAATCGCTGATGTTGAAATGCTGTCCCACCTGAATGAAAGCGGTTGCCGCATCCTGCCGCTTTTCAACATCTACCGAACATTCCAGAATAGGAACACTATCGAAGGTATTCCGAACGATGTCGGCCAGCGCAAACAATTTAACGCAAAGCATTTCACCCGCATGAAGCGATCGGATTCGCGGGATAAAAATGTAGTCCACTTTGCCGATGAGATAAGCCACATGCCCCAAAAAGACCTTCACCGCGAGGCAATTCTCATCAATAGAACACCGCACCCCCTGATCTAAAATGGCGCGATTGGTGTTCGGGCTGGTTACAATCTGACAACCAATGGATCGAAAGAAGTGCGTCCACAACGGCGCGTATTTGTGATACAACAACGCACGCGGGAACCCGATCCGAACCTTCTTTTCTGTCAACATGGCTCATACATCCTTTTCTGAACTCATGTCTAACTACGAATCGCCCTCTGGAATAGGCGAGCAGGTCAGAATGGCGTGTTTCCACCCCGACCTGCCCGCAACCTGTTACATAACGTCGAATGTCACTTTCCCCCCGCCGGAGGTGACAACCAGCTTATAGGCCGCTGTTTTGTACTCCCCGAAGATATACACCTCGATCTCATACGCCCCATCTTCGGGTAACTCCAGCCCCACAATCTGCGGTCTGCCCCCTTCCAGAGCGCCTTCTACCACAGCAATGACTTCACCATTCGGCGCATGAACGATCATCCGGGCATACGGATCATGCAGCGCCGGATCAGTCGTGGTGAGGCTCAGAGTCAGAATCTCCCCGGCATCCCCTATATAGAACCAGAACTGCCCTTGGGAATGTTTGATCGTACTGCTATTCTGGCCCCGTTTTGCAGCACCAGCAGGCAGATTCAGCGCATGGCGCGTGGCTGCGGTATCCGAAATCTGGAAGGTGCTTGCCATCGCGTCGAACACCTGTACCGCTTCGGCACTCAACCCGCGATCACTGTAAACCCACAGGTCGTACTGGATGCGATCCTGATAGACCAGATATTCAAGCACTTCGTTCCGCAATGGTGCGGAGCTACTGGAACGGTTGCCATAATGCACCCGCAGCATCTTGCCAACAGGCAGGTCTACAATTGCGGTTTCGATGAACTCGTATTGTTCATCACGCAGGTAATTGACCATATCCATGCGCTCCATAGCCAGCGCCTGCTCCCAACCAGCCGTTACCATGTACACACTTACTATCAACGGGATATTCGGCTCGGTGAGAAACATGGCATTGGAGTAGTGAGCGTAGAGAACATCGTATGGCACATCCGAACCGCTTGAAGCGATCAAGTGGCGGATCATGTCCTCATCTCCGCTCAGATTCTCCCAGCCCGGCGGCGCTTCGATACTAATCCCGTTGCCTTCATAGCGCACCCACCCCGTCGTGGATAGCGGTTCGGTACTGTTCGCCGCCGATCCGGCCTCCTTCGCTGAAACCGGCGCGACCAGCGAGCTATGAACATACACATCCTGCCCGCCGAACTTGAGATGTTGCCACTGATTGCTGCCGGACACCGTATCGCCTTCTACCGTATCCAGCACCTCCAGCACATCCCCCGGCGCATACGTGGTGACGACAGCGCAGTTCAGTTGCGGGCATGCACGGGCATTAATCGGGCGATCCCCCAGAACACGGTAGCTCCCCGAGTCAGCTTGTACCACGAACACCTGCACCAGCAGCAACAGACCCAGTACCAGCATTCCCAATACGACGTACCGCTTCATGATCCTAGCCTCCGAATTCACTATCGCATCCGAACACGAGGACGTTCAACACACCCCTTACAGCACCGCATTCAGCACCATCACAATCGCCACAATCAGCGCAACCAGCACGCCGAAAGACACCAGCGCAACCGTATCATCCTCTTTCACGGCCTTCAAAATCGGGAACAAGACCTGCTTATTGAAGGTCAGGAAGGCGGTGTGCAGCGGCCAGAGGATTCCGCGCAGTAGATCGAAAACGCCCCGCACCAGCGACAGAATCAGCGGCTTGAACAGCGAGAACACCGTGTTCAGCAGCACGTACATGCCGCGCCCCACAATGACCACCGGCAACAGCACAATGCTGCCCGCCAGCGCCGCCGCAATCTGTGTGAGTGTGTCGCTGAAGGTCATCCACAGATGCTTGCCAGAAGTCAGCACGCGATTCCCGTACAGGCCGAGCTTCTGCTTCAACTGCCCCATCCGCGTCAGCTTGCCCATCGGCAGGGGCGCATCCGGCTCCACCAGTTCTTCGCGCTCCACTTCAACATTGGCAGCCCGCAACACGGGGTCGAGGTTGTCGGTGTGATGTTGTTTATCATCGGCTTTGAAATGATAGGTAGACATGGTTCTCATCCTTTGGTCTAAACCGGATCAAATCGAACTATGCTTACCGTATAACGGGCTGCGTCCTGTCGTCATGGGGGCAGCGTCCCGATTTGTACCCGGAATAGCTCCGGGACAAATCGGGACAAGATAATTTGAAAGAGAGGGGCTTAGCTGGCGGAGAGGATGCTGAAGAAGCTGGTGAGCTTCTGTTCATAGTCGGGAAGATAGTTGAAGACCGACTGCACATGACCGCAGCCTTCCGCAATCCACAGGTGGTCTGCGGGCAGGTGCAGAATGTCCGCCATATCATGCGCGTACTTCACGGGCAAAGTCGCATCTTCCTGACAATGCACCACGAACACCGCCTGATCGGTGAAACTGCGTACTGCTTGTTCGGGCGAACGGGCGTACAGATCGAAGCCGGACATCAGCCGCGCCATCAGAATTCCACCGGGCGCTAAGAAACGCGGGTAGCCATCCGATGCGAGGGTGTCGCTAATCGTCTCGAAGATGTTCACAAACGGGCTATCCAGCCAGATCGCCGGAATATGGGGTTCTTCGCCCATCGCAATCAGCGACGAAGCTGTCCCGCCGGAATAGGCCAGCAGGCCGATTTGCGCCGGAACAACGCCCTTCTCGCTTTGCAGCCAGTCCCACGCGCCCAGCACATCGCGGTACTCTTCTGTACCCGCTGCCCACTTACCGCCGGTAATGGTCGAATCGCCATGATTGCGTAAGTCAATCAGCAAGACGTTGTAGCCAGCGCGGTGCAATATCCCCGCTGGAAGCAGCGCACGCGGCTGATGTTTGCAATCCGGCGCGCCTGCGCCCAATCCATGTACCACCAGCACCGTCGGCTTGCCGACATCGCCCGCCACATACCACGCGCTCAACATCACACCCGCATCCCGGCTGGGAATCTCCACCGTCTCATAGTCCGGCATGAAATACGGCGAAGTGTCCAACTCTGGCTTGAACGGCGCAGCGGTGAACTGTGCGGGCGTGTTGTCGGCAAATTGCCCCGCGCACTTCGGCTCTACTGTAGCGAGGGTGTTGTAAAGCACCACCGACATGCCCATATAGGCGACCACCGCCAGAACTGCCACGACACCGATCACAATCCCAAATTTCTTCATGGTTTAACCCCCTTTAAATGAACTGCCATTGTTTCAACCCTACACCAGCCTCTATCCATCGAGCATGAGGCGAACGTCCCATCTCAAACCTGACCTCCATCGGGACAAATTTGGGACGAGCCTATTTCTATACTAACCTGAGTGTCGGATAGGGGGGATACCATTCGAGAGGCAGTTAAGCTCACGGTATCCCTAACGAGAAAGGTACCCCGATCATTGGTCTACTCATGAGACTAAAACACTTACTGTCGTTCGTTAGCGATCGGTTATAATGGCTCAAGATAATCTGAAGTTTGTTGGATACGAACAAACCCTATTTCGAATCGAGTACCGTTATGAATTCGATTTACATTGTTGTGGGTCCGCCCGCTGTTGGCAAAAGTACGACAAGCCGTGCTTTAGCAGCCCAATTCCCCAAAAGCATTCATATTCCTGTGGATGATCTACGGAATATGGTCGTCTCGGGACTGATGCTTCCCAGTGCGGTCTGGAGTGATGAATTGGCGCAGCAAATCACACTGGCACGCACCACCGTATCGTTGATGGCGCTCACGTATCAGAAAGCAGGTTTTTCAGTGGTCATTGATGATTTTTGGGATGCGAATCACGCTTCTGATTACCAAGTGCTGTCCGATCAAATGCAAGTGACGGTTAGCAAAATCGTTTTGTATCCAACTCAAGAGGAAGCACATCAGCGTAATTTGAAGCGATCCGGTAACAGTCCGGCACGCACTTACATTGATGAAGGGATACAAATCGTGTACCAGCAGTTAACACCAGCACTGCCTCAGTTAGAGAAAGAGGGCTGGTTCGTGGTCAATACAACAACCTTGCGCGTTGATGAAGTGGTCAATCAGATTCTTTCGCATACCACTTCAGCAAAAACCTAACGGGAGTTTCACACCTACGACCATCTTCTCTTTGCCGTACAGCAAAATAGCAGCTTGATCGAATGCAAAAGCTACAACCGCTTATGCGAATGGTTAGGCATTAGAAATTCGACATTTTCGCTTGGACTTTCGTACTGCCTTAGCCTTGTTCGCAATCGCAACTGCACCCAAACCATGCACCACCAGCACCATCGGCGTGCTGCTGTCGCCAGCCACATACCACGCGCTCAACGCACCGCCGACATCCCCATATAGGCGACCACTGCCAGAACTTGTCACTGTTTCACCCTTACACCTGCGCTCATCCATCAAGCATGGAGCGAGCGCCCCATCCCCAACCTGACCACCTTCGGGACAAATTCGGGACAAGCGCCCCCTGACACCGGGACAAACCTGTTTCTATAGTAGAGTTAAGGTAACAGATTACCTTTACCGATGCTCACAGAATGTACCAATAACGATAGACATCGCATGAAATAAAGGTTAACTCTCAAAATGCAATACCGGCTGAACTTCCAATCAGCACATTTCAGGCGGTGGCTCGTCATCAGCGCGGCGATCTTCATGTATGCCAGTGCGCTGTTTTTCGCCTATCAGCGCCTGTCGCGTCCTTCCGATGGCACGCGCCTGTGGTTGATGGCACAACAAAGCATCCCCGGCTCGATGTCCATCATCCCCCTTCAACCAGAACACAGCCTGTTGCGTGAAGGCGATCAACTCGTCGCCATCAACGACCAGTCCATCGGAGATTGGGTGGATAACCTGTTCCAATTCGACAGCGAAAAACCAGCATGGCAGATCGGTCAACAAATCATCTTCCGCGTGATGCGCGATCAGCAAGAGGTGGATGTCCCCATCACGCTGGAACGCTACCCCCTAGACCTCATCCTTCAGGACAACCTGCTCACACTGACCTTTCTGGTGCTAACGCAGATCGCCTCTGCATGGTTATTAGCTCGCCGCCCGGATGAGCAGACATCCCGGATTCTATTCATAGCCACCGTCAGCCTAACCACTTTCAGCATTTGCTGGTTCATGGGAACCGATGTCATTTCCATCGTCAGCGCGGGTGGAATACGGATTGTGTACCGGTTGCTGACCTTCGTCCTGCTAATGATGATGTGCGCCTCGCTGCTGCACTTCACGCTGTTGCTCCCCAATTTGAAAGAAGAGCGCCCGCTGCCCACCCGGTTGATCTGGGGAATCTACCTAGCGCCCTATCCGCTATACAGCGGTTTCCTGCTGCTGTTCTACAACCGCAACACGCTGGAATGGCTGCGCCGCTGGGAACATGGTATCTGGTTTCTTATCTTCAGTTACTTCATCTGCGGGTTAATCATCACCGCCGTCCGCTACCGCCGCATTGCCGATCATCTGACGCGCAAACGCTTGATGATCGTGGTGTTGAGCATTGTCACCACTGGCTTGCTGGCGATTCTGATCGGTTGGATGCCCAGTTGGCTAACGCATGCGTCCGGGACAGAATGGCAAGTCCTGCCGCTGGTGACGATGCCGATTGCCATCGGCCTCCTCATCACCGTCGTGTTCTACCGCCTATTCGACATCCGCATCGTCATCCAACGAACAATCGTCTGGGGTGCGCTCACCGCGATGATTATCGGAATCTACATCACCATTGTGGGAACGCTCAGCCTTGTCTTTAATCAGCAATACGGCCCGATTCTCTCTTTACTCGCCACAGGGGTATCTGCTGTCTTGTTCCAACCCGTCCGGGAACGTCTACAACGCGCCGTGAATCATCTCATTTACGGAGAAAGTGTCAGCCCGTACAACGTGATCGTCAACCTGACCAAGCGGCTGGAAGAAGCTATTGATCCGCAAGTGGCGCTGACTCTGATCGTCGAAACCATCGGCAAGGCACTCAAGTTGCCCTATACCGCCATCGAACTCATGGAGAACGAACAATCGGTCATCGCGGCGGAATACGGTTCGCGCAAAAACCTTTCCACCGACACCTTCTTTTACTTCGCGCTGAAGTATGAGAAAGGCACTATCGGGCGGTTGATTGCCGCGCCCCCCTTCGCCGAAGCCACCTTAACCCGCCGGGATCAAAATTTGATCTCCGGGCTGATTCATGTTGCCGAAGTCGCCATCCAGACTGCCCACCTCACGGTTGACCTACAGCGTTCCCGCGAGAAACTGGTGCTGGCACAGGCCGAAGAACGCCGCCGCATCCGGCGCGATCTGCACGATGGCTTAGGGCCAATCCTCGCCAGCCTGATGCTTCAGGTGGATGCGGCTCGCAACCTGATGAAGCACGACCAGCCCAGAGCCGAAGCCCTGCTGCTCGACCTCAAAAAACAGATTCAAACCGCCATCGCCGATGTGCGCCGTCTGGTCTACGAACTCCAGCCGCCCATCCTCGATGAACTGGGGCTGGTCGCCGCACTGGAAGAAAAAGCCAGACAAATCGGGCAATCCTCCGAGTTGCTCGTCACCGTCACCGCCACGCCGCTGCCACCCCTGTCGGCGGCGGTTGAATCGGCGCTGTATCGCATCGCGCTGGAAGCCCTCGCCAACACCATCCGGCACGGGCAGGCCTCCAAATGCAGTATCCGCATCAGCCTCAACGGGGATTTGCGCCTCGAAGTGACCGACAATGGACACGGCTTGCCCGACAGCCTGCACTATGGAATCGGTATAAAATCCATGTTGGAGCGTGCGGAAGAACTCGGTGGCACTTGCACCATCGAGAACCTTCCCGAAGGGGGATTACAGGTTGTCGCCAAACTCCCGCTACGGGCGCTTACCATCCCTCCGCCCGCAACGAAAGGATAACGGTTATGGAAATCATCCGTGTGCTGGTCGTAGACGATCACCCGATGTTCCGCAACGGACTCCACCTGCTGCTGGACTCACTCCCACAAATGAAATGGGTGGGCGAAGCTGGGGACGGTCAGAGCGCGGTCATGCTGGCGCTCGAACTTCAGCCGGACGTGGTCTTGATGGATATTCAATTGCCCGGAATGAACGGCATCGAGGCCACGCGCCAAATCCTACGGGACAGTCCGCACATCGGCATCTTGATGGTTACGATGTACGAAGACGACGATATGGTATTTTCCGCCATGCAAGCCGGCGCACGCGGCTATTTGCTCAAAGGGTCAGATCAGGACGAGATTATCCGGGCGATTCAGGCGGTGAGCGAAGGGGAAGCCATCTTCAGCGCCAGCATTGCGCGGCGGCTGGTCAGCTACTTCGGCAAGCCGCAACCGAGTGCCGTTCCCACACTCCTATTCCCCGAACTCACCGAGCGCGAACGCGAGATTTTGGACTTAATCGCTTCCGGTTACAATAACACCGAGATTGCGGAGCGTCTGGTACTCAGCGGCAAAACTGTCCGCAACCATGTCTCCAACGTGTTGAGCAAATTGCAGGTATCGGATCGCGCCCATGCCATCATTCGCGCCCGCGAAGCCGGACTAGGCACGATCCAGTAGCCAATCAGATGTAGCAAAGGATGAAAACGTGTCCACCGTAAGCCGTTCCGCGCTGGCACTGTTCGTCGGCGTGTTGATTTTCGCCGGACTGCCCGTACTAGGCTGGGGAATTGCCGATTTCAGCGGATTCATCGCAAATCCCGCCCGCCTCGGCTATCTGCTCATGGTCGTCGCGCTGCAAGTGATCGTCATCATCCGCTTCCCCGGCATCGGACGTAGCGGGGGTGACGGTCAAAAACTGGTGCGCCGTCAGAAGATCGCGGTGGTGCTGCTGCAAATCCTCACCTTGAGCATGGTAATCGCCGTCCCCGCTTTTGACCGTCACGGAATCGCCATCATGCAGGATGCAGACGCGGTGCGTATGATCGGGGTGCTGGTCTTCGCCATTGGTTTCTTGCTTATGAACGTGTCGGAATACGTTCTAGGGAAGCAGTTCAGCATACAGGTCACGATTCAGAAAGATCACCAACTGGTGACAGCCGGCCCCTACCGCTTTGTCCGTCACCCGCGCTACCTCGCCATCCTCATCTACAACGCGGGCGTGACGCTGGTTTTCGGCTCGTGGTTGGGGCTGTTGCTCACCGCCCTGTTGGTGGGCGTGCTGTTATGGCGCATTCAGGACGAGGAAGCGCTGCTCCATCAGGAATTTGGCGCACAGTGGGAAGCCTATGCCCGCCAATCGCGCCGCCTGATTCCGTTCATTTACTGACTTTACTCACTCAGCAGATGCGCGGCAGTTGTTCGCCAATTGCCATCGCCACCACCCGCGTGCCGCCAATGCCGGTGCGTGAAACCACGATGCCCGGATGTTCCGCCACCACGCGCCCGATGACCGCCGCCTCCCGCCCGAAGGGGTGCGCCCGCAGCCCCGCCAGCGCCGCATCCGCCTGTTGGGGCGGCACAATCGCCACCAGTTTGCCTTCGTTCGCCACGTACAGCGGATCCATGCCCAGCAGTTCGCAGGCCGCCGCCACGTCCGGGCGCACAGGCAGCGCACGGTCATCCAGCAGCATGCCAGCACGGGCAGAAGTCGCAATCTCGTTCAAAGACGAGGCCAGCCCGCCGCGTGTCGGGTCACGCAGCACATGGGTATCCGGCGCGGCAGCCAGCAGCGCCGCCACCAGCCCGTTCAGCGGTGCCGAATCGCTGCGAATCACCGTCTCAAATTCCAGCCCTTCGCGCACGCTCATGATCGCCATGCCATGATCGCCTAACGTCCCGCTAACCAGTATCACATCCCCCGGACGAGCGCGTTGTGGCGCAATGTCTACCCCGTCCGCAATCAGGCCAATACCGCTGGTGTTGATGTACAGTCCGTCCCCGTGTCCACGCTCCACCACTTTCGTGTCGCCCGTCACGATCTGCACGCCAGCCTGCGCCGCCGCCGCCGCCAGCGCCTGTACCACATTCCCCAGCGTGTTCACGGGCAGCCCTTCTTCGAGGATCATACCCACGCTCAGGAACAACGGGCGTGCCCCTAGCATCGAAAGATCGTTCACCGTGCCATTCACCGCCAGATCAGCAATACTGCCACCGGGGAAGAACAGTGGACGCACCACATACGAATCGGTGGAAAACGCCAACCGCTGCCCACCCAGCGCCAATCGCGCCCCATCGCCTAACGCGGAGAGCGCATCGTTGCGGAAGGCCGGCAGGAAAAGATGCTCGACCAGATCAGCCGAGAGCTTGCCCCCGCCGCCATGCCCCATCACAATCTGCGGATAATCGCGCAGCGGCAGCGGACATATCCAGCTATCGAAATCCAGTTGATCGCTCATCCGGCTATGCTCTCCACACTGATGAAACGGCCATAGTTGTAATAAGCGGCACACGCCCCTTCGCTGGA
>CAIVEA010000360.1 GCA_903904765.1 uncultured Chloroflexota bacterium | reverse complement strand
TCGCAGGCCGTCCCACACAGGCCGCCATCACCGATGGCAGCAACAACACCGTGCTTATCGGCGAAGCGTCACCCACGCCGACGGGGGTGTTCGTCACGCTTGCGCCGTTCAAGACACCTGTCGCGACAGTCGCAGGCCGTCCCACACAGGCCGCCATCACCGATGGCAGCAACAACACCGTGCTTATCGGCGAAGCGTCACCCACGCCGACGGTCGCCAACCGTCCGACACTCACGCCAACACCTGTACCGCCCACAGTCAGCTTCACGCGCACACCTGTGCCGCCCACTGCTACGCCGACCTTCACGCCGCCCGTCAATCTACCGCCTTCGGTGGTGATAAATATCGCGCTGCCGCTGACGGTGCAGCCCTTCGGCGCAGGCGGTGCGCGGGTGCAAATCGCCATCACGGGAAGCGGCACGGTGGCACAATGTCAGGCGGGGGGCATTGGCTGTGTGCTGCTCCAGCGCCGCGCCGGAGCCGGTCTGCGCTAGGTGCTTGTGTTTCGTCCCGCACCGCCCTACAATAGCGCCCGGTTCGCTATGTAGAGGCGGTTCGATGCTGCTTTTTTGGGTGATTGTCCTTATGATCGGTGCGCTGCTGGTGGGTGGCGCGGTGCAAAAACGTGCGCCCCGGCTGCGGCGGGTGGCGGGTGGCTTGCTGGCGAGTTACGTCACCACACTGCTCATTCTGGCGGGGACGGAAGCCTATTTCCGCTTCGTATTCGCGCAGTCCAGCAACATCATTGATTTCGCCACACTCAATTGGCTGGATCGCTACTGGCACACCAACTCGTGGGGCTTCCGTGACCGCGAATGGCAGCCGCAGGACTACGCCGGTAAACAGACAGTGGTTGTCGTGGGCGACTCGTTCGGCGCGGGCTGGGGACTGCCAGACACGGCAGATCGCTTCTCCGATGTGCTGGCTGCCAAGCTAAGTGATGAGTACGCCGTGTTGAATGCCGCCGTCTACGGGACGAGCACCCCCGAACAACTGGACATCCTCAAAAAGTTTCCGGTGCAAAAGCCGGATGTGGTCATCCTTCAGTATTTCCTGAACGACATCAACTATGCCGGGTTACAGATGGGGCTGCTGCCCACGCCCCAGCCCACGCCCGACTGGGTAAACCAGACCTACCTCGGCAACTTCCTCTACTGGCGCATTCTGGTGCAGTCCAGCCCGAACGCAGGCATGTTCAACGACTGGTGGCAGTGGTCGTATGATGCTTACGACAATGTGGGTATTTGGAGCGTGCATCAGCAGGAGATTCAGGATTTCATCGCCTACACCGACCGCATCGGGGCGCGGCTGATCGTGGTCATCTTCCCCAACCTCATTGACATCGTACACAGCATTCCGTATGTGGATCGTGTGGCGCAGGTCTTTGAATCCAGCGGGCATACGGATGTACTCAAGTTGTTCGATGCCGCTGCCGCGTGGGATCAGGCTGATCTAATGGTGTCGCGCCGCGATTCACATGCCAGTGCCAGTTTCAATCATTATGTGGGCGAACAGCTATACGAACGCTACTTCGCCCCCGCGAGTTAACCCGCTATGCTCACTATCCTCGTCATTCTCGCGCTGATCGGCCTTGTCCCGTTGACACTGGCATTACAACGGCGCTGGTCGCGGTTGCGCGGAATCGGCGGTGGTCTACTAGTATCGTATATCACCATCGTGCTGATGCTGGCGGCGGGCGAGGTGTACTTTCGCTATATCCATGCCGCGCCGGAAGGCCAGCTCGCTCGCCAGAATTGGATGGCGCGTTACTGGCAGACCAACTCGCTCGGCTACCGCGACAGCGAACCTGCGCCGGAGCGTTATGCGGGCAAACAGACCGTGCTGGTCGTAGGCGATTCGTTCGCGGCGGGGTGGGGTGTGCCGAACGTAGCGGATCGCTTCTCCGATGTGTTGGCCGCCAAGTTGGGCGATGGGTACGCGGTGTTCAACCTCGGTCAGCCGGGGATCGCCACCGCCAGCGAATTGAAGAACCTGCAAGCTTATCCGGTGCAGCCGAACGTGGTCGTCCTTCAGTATTTCCTGAATGACATCGAAGATGCCGCCCTGAGCATCGGGCAATATCAAGAGCCGCCGCCCATGCCCACTTGGGCGCGGGACTCGTATCTGGGGAACTTCCTGTTCTCGCTGGGCAGCGGCGGCTTCGGCCCGTCCTACTGGACGTGGGAATACGCCCGCTACGATGATTTCTACGGGGCGTGGAGCGCCCATCAAGCCGAGATCAAAGCGTTCGTGGATTATGTGAACAGCATCGGGGCGCGGCTAATCGTGGTCATCTTCCCCAACATGCAAGACCCGGCTGGCAGCATCCCGTATGTGGACCGCGTGGCGCAGGCGTTCGAGGCGCAGGGCGTGACCGACATCCTCAAGCTGTTCGATGCCGTCGCCGCATGGCCTGACCCTTCGACACTGCTGGTTTCCACGCGAGATGCACACCCCAGCGCCGCTTTTCATCATCTGGTGGGCGAGACACTATACGAAAGATTCTTCCAACCATGACTCCACCTAGCTTCCCGGACACCCCGTCGCCCGACCTGCGTGCCTGCTGGATCGGCAATCATCGTTATTCGCAACCACTGAACGCCACTGATGCCAAAAAATGGGCGCTATTTGAGGGTTTGGGCGAGGCGCGTTTCGTGGTGGCCTTCGCGGAAGGGATGCTCCCGCGCCGCTTTGACCAGCACGCCCGCTTTTACCTGTTGCCCGCGCTGCCCGTGTCGCTGCTGCGCTATGCCACCATGTTTACGTTGGGGACGCTGTTGTTGCTGGCGCTGGTGCTGATGCGCGGCGTGCGCGTGATCGTGGCGCAAAGCCCGTTTGAGGGTGCAATGGGCGCAGCGGTCAAAGTGACGGCGCGATTGTTCGGCTTGCGGGTGGCACTGGTGGTGGAAAGTCATGGGGATTTTGAGGTGGGCGTACTGGAACACCGCCGCGTTTCGCTGCCCGGACTATACCGGATGCTGATGCGTGCCGCTGCTCGTTTCGGGTTGCGCCATGCTGACCTATTACGCCCCGTCAGCAGCAGCGCCCGCGCTCAGCTCGAACGCTACGCCCCGCACACGCCGCAAATGCAGTTCATGGCATGGACGGATGCTGATGCCTTCATCCGCGCCAGCCGCACACAACCACCCTCAGCCTGTGCTGATCTGGTCTATGCAGGAACGCTCATCCCGCGCAAGGGCGTTCACATCCTGCTGGACGCTTTCGCCCGTATTGCCGCCGAACAGCCTGCCGCGCAGGTGTGGCTGGTGGGCAAAGACGAGAATGTCGAATATGCCGCCGCCCTGCGCCAGCAAACGCAGCAGTTGGGGCTGACCGAACGGGTACATTTTGTGGGGATGGTTCCGCAAAGCGAACTGGCGGGGTATATGGTGCGGGGGCGCGGTCTGGTGCTGGACTCGCTTTCGGAAGGGCTGCCCCGTGTGGTGATCGAGGCCATGCTCAACGGCCTGCCTGTGATCGCCAGCCGCGTCTCCGGCACGCCCGATGTGATTACCGACGGCGATACTGGTTACCTGATTCCCCCGGATGATGTGGAGGCGCTGGTAAAGGCACTGCGGGCGCTGTACGCCAATCCCGATCTGGACGGCATGGCGCAACGGGCGCAAACCTTCGCCCGTGCCTTCTTCTCTACCGATTCGTACCGTACACACACTGCCCGGATGTTAGCCGCCGCCGCCAGTTTGCGTTAGAAACAAACAGCGGGAAGATGCTGATGCCGCATTCCCCCGCTGAAAAGGTTGTTCGATGAGAAGACGAGGCGCAGTGACACGGCCTAACGCACTGTCTGCTTGGTCGTGCCCGTCTGCTGGGGGATGAACGGATTGGATGTAGAATGGCGCGTGCCGCAATGGACGCACACCTTCTCGTCACCGTTGTATTGCCAGATGGCCGGCGTGTGATGGCAGTAGGGGCAACTATCCTTTGCAGCTTCCAAGAAATGCTTGGGTTGATACCGATCGCTCATTTTTCCACTCCCCTTAAATCCGTCCGGGTCATCAAATTTAGACGCATCGTAACGGATAGAACTTGCACGCTCCTATACGGTATAAATAATCTCTGTTAGAAACATTGGATATTTTCTTTAAGATTCCGTGTAGTTTCATGTGGAACTGGCATAAAAATGGCTCTCACCATCGGCAACGCATTACAAACGGCTAAAAAATCCCTCGCAGCAGTTAGCGCTTCACCTGCTTCCGATTCGTATCTGCTGCTGGGGGCGGTGCTGAACGCGGGCAAAGCGCATCTGCTGGCTTTTCCCGAACAGGCGCTCACTCCGGCGCAGACCGAACAGTGGGACGTATGGCTGGCGCGGGCGGCGGTGGGTGAACCGCTGCCTTACATTCTGGGGCGGTGGGCGTTCTATGACCGCGAGTTCTTCGTCACACCGGATGTCCTCATCCCTCGCCCCGAAACCGAACTGCTGCTGGAACAGGCACTAGAAGCCGCTGCCGCCTTCCCCGCGCCCGTCGTAGTAGATGTGGGGACGGGCAGCGGGGCGCTGGCGATCACGCTGGCAGCGCATGTGCCAGCGGCGCGGGTGTTCGCCATTGACCGCAGTCCGGCGGCGCTGGCAGTAGCGCGGCACAATGCGGCCGCGCAAGGGGTGGATGTCACCTTTTGGGAGGGCGATTTGCTGCTGCCGTGCATTCAGAACGGGTTGCAAGCGGATGTGGTGATGGCGAACCTGCCTTACATCCCCAGTTGCGTCGTGGATGTGCTGCCCGTCAGCCAATGGGAACCTCGCGCCGCGCTGGATGGCGGCGAGGATGGACTCGACCTTGTGCGGCGGTTGCTGGCGCAAGTACCGCAAGCCTGTGCTACCGCTACGGCGCTCTTCCTCGAAATCGGCTACGATCAGGGCGTGGCGGCGGTGGCGGCGGCGCAGGTTGCCTTGCCGGATGCAGATGTGCGCCTGCTGCCCGATCTGGCGGGGTTGGATCGGCTGGTGTGCATCCGCCCTAAAAAGTGACACCGCCGGCAGGTGTGTCGCTGCCAGCGGTGTCGGAGGGGGGGGGAGTCAGGATTTTTATCATCCTATGGACTCACTGTAGCATGCTTCTGCGAACACAACCCTTGAGGTTTTGAAACTTGTACGAATTTTATAGAAAGGAACATCACCTATGAAAACCGTCTTGTGCTACGGTGACTCGAATACATGGGGCTGCCCGCCGATGGGATCATTCGATGGAGTCAACCGCTATGGTGAGGATGTGCGCTGGCCGGCGGTGCTGCGGAACACGCTGGGCGCGGACTACCGCGTGATCGAGGAAGGCTTGGGAGGGCGCACCACCGTCTGGGATGACCCGTTTGAAGGGGCGCACAAAAACGGGCGCACCTATCTGCTGCCGTGCCTCGAAAGCCACGAACCGCTTGATCTGGTCGTCCTGATGTTAGGCACGAACGACCTGAAAAGCCGCTTCAACCTGTCACCTTCGGATATTGCTTATGCCGTCGGGACGCTGATTGACATCATCCAGCACAGCGAATGTGGCCCGGAAGGCAGCGCCCCGGAGGTGCTGGTGATCTGCCCACCGCCTGTCGGTAAGCTGACACTGTTCGCGCAGATGTTCGCCGGAGCAGCACCTAAATCGCGCCTGATGGCCGATTTCTACCGTCAGGTGGCGGAGATGACGGGGTGCGCCTACCTGAACGCGGGCAAGCTGATTCAAAGCAGCGACCACGACGGCATCCACTGGGAAGCCGAAGATCATATCCGCATGGGGCAGGCAGTGGCGGCCAAAGTGCGCGAACTGCTGCCCGCCTAAAGCGGCGAACAAACGGTTATTCGGCGGACAACCGTCAGGCGCGTGCAAGGATTTGGACTACAATAAACTGTGTGAACAGTTGCCTCCAGCCTATTCAGAAAGGGATTTTATGTCCTTCAAATGGTTTGGTACGCTCGTTTTACTGGGGTTACTGGTGTTGATGGTCATCCCTGCTGCGGCGAACGATGTGCCGCAGATGCAGGCCAACGCCACCCCCGTGCCCACCGAATCCCCTGCGATAGAGGCTACGTCGGCAGCATCCAACGCACCC
>CAIVEA010000359.1 GCA_903904765.1 uncultured Chloroflexota bacterium | reverse complement strand
TCGTACCAACCGCCGATCAGATGCACCGGACGCTGGATATCAGTCAGGTGAATCTCGTCCTGTATTTGCTGCCACAGCGGATCAGATGGGTGAGTGTGCTTCAGCCATTCCTGATAGAAGGCCACTGGCTGACCGAGCGCAGCGCGATCGGCATCGGGCAGCGCCGCCTGCCGGAAACCGCGCAGGGTGCTGCGTTCCATGCGGAAGGCTTGCAGCGGGAAAGTCAGATACGGATGGCGGCGGGCGCGGTCGAGTTCGTGGAAGATGACCGGCCAGCGCAGCGCCAGCCCCAGATCGAGCGCCCCATCGGGATAAACGACCTCATGCAGTCCGGCGGCGGTGACGATGGGGACGAGCGCCTGCACTTCCGGCGCATGGGCGGCCACCGCCCACTGGACGATGCCCAGATAGCTCGGCCCCCACATGCCCACCGGCCCTTTGTGCCATGTCTGCGCCTTCAGCCAGTCGAGCGTGGCGAGTCCGTCCGATTGTTCATTAAAATACGGCTGAAACTGCCCATCGGAGTCGAAGCGCCCCCGCGTATCCTGCACCAGCACATGATAGCCGCGTTCCGCGAACAATTGCGCGTACACCGCCAGCAGCGCACCGAACCCGCCCGAACGGAAGCCGCGCCCGTAGGGGGAACGGATGAGTAGCGTGGGCAGCGAGTCAGTAGTTTCCGGGGCGTAATGGTCAGCGGTGAGGTTCAGGCCGTCACGCATGGGGATTCGGAGGCCGGTGTGGACGCGAACGGGGTAGCGGGGTGGTGGCAAGCGCAGCAGCAGCGCCAGCAAACGGCGGCGGAAGGGGAACAGCGTGACCAGCGACAGCGCCAGTAACACGAGCAGCGCGACAGTCCGTTTCATAGGCCACTCTCCGGCAGATGTGCGTCCTGCGAATAGCTGATTATGTGAATTATATCACGAAACACAGAGTCATTCGCGGCGCATGGGGATTTTTCGTCAGTCCTTATACATGGGTGTAGAATGGAGTGATTAGATGCTGGTTCAGGGCTAGGGATTATTTTTCGCAAATTAGGATGATTCGGAGCGTCATGATGAGCGACCCGGAAGCTGCCCATATCCTTGGGCCTGTAGATATGGCCTTTTTGTATGTGGAAACCGAACATGCGCCCAT
The DNA here is from genome assembly GCA_903904765.1 of uncultured Chloroflexota bacterium. The sequence continues at coordinate 5,123 of CAIVEA010000359.1, read as the reverse complement.
GAACATCGGCGCGGTATCGGTCTTTGACGGCAAAATTTCTTACGACGACCTGCTGGAACATATAGACGCTCGCATCCACCTCGCCCCGCTGTACCAGAAGCGGTTGGTGCAAGCGCCCCTCAAAGTCGGCCCGCCGACGTGGATGGTTGACCCCGACTATTTCACGGGCAATCATGTGTTCAAGCGCAAGCTGCCCGCCCCCGGCACCGAAGCGCAACTGCGCGAACTGACGGGCAAGTTGGTGAGCAAACCCCTCAGCCGCGCCAAGCCGCTGTGGGAAGTGCATCTGATTGACGGGCTGGAAGGCAACCGCACCGCGCTGTTCTTCAAGGTGCATCACGCGATGGTGGATGGCCTGAGCGCGATTGAACTGTTCACGCTGCTCTTTGACCTGTCGCCGGAAATCTCCGACCCGCCCAAGAAACCGCCCTTCGACCCGCCGCCCATCCCCTCCGACACGCAGTTGGTCGTAGATGCGGTGATGAAAGACCTGCCGCACAAACTGGATGTGCTGGGCAAAATCGGCGGCACACTGTCGTTCATGTCCGGCGTGCTGGCGGACAAGGACAAGCGCCGCAAGATGCTGCGCGGCGTGGCGACTCTCATCAGCGACAATTTGACGCTGCTCAAGCCGCTGGCGATCAACGGCAAGAACAGCGGTCAGCAAATGCTCACATGGGCAGAGTTCCCGATGGCGGAAGTGCGTGCCATCCGCGCCAGCGCCAACGTGTCGGTGAACGATGTCATGCTGGCGGTGCTGGGCGGCGCGGTAGACCGCTACGAACAGGCGCACGGACGCGGCATTCAGGACAGCGTGCGCGTGCTGGTTCCGGTCAACATGCGTGCCGAGCAGGAGAAGGGTGACTTCGGCAACCGCATTGCTGTGCTGCCGATTGATGTGCCGCTGCGCGCCCCCGACCCTCTCAACCGCCTGCAAACGGTGCATGATTACACGCTCACCATGAAGCAGTCGTATCTCTCGAACACGATTGACGCGATCCTGTCGCTGCCCTCGCTCTCGCCGGCGATGGTGCAACCGCTGATCTGGTCAGCCGCGCCTACGGTGTTCGCGCTGGTGGCGCATACATGGTGTACCAACGTCAGCGGGCCGCAGTTTCCGGTGTATCTGCTGGGGCGTGAGATGCAGCACAGTTACGGCTATTTCCCCTTGAATCCTTCGATGGGGCTGGCCTGCGTGGTGATGAGCTACAACCAGCGCATGACGATGACGCTGGTGACGGATACCGGAATCATCCCGGACGCGCAAGAATTGGTGGGCTACCTGCACGAGAGCTATACCGAACTGCGTGCCGCTGCCAAAGTAGACCCCAAACCTATCCTCAGTTCGCCGCCGCCGCCCAAAACGGAAGTGCCTAAGCCCACTGCCGCACCACCGCCCCCCAAAGTGGAAGTGGCAGTCGAAGTACCTAAACCTGTTCCGCCGCCAACACCCAAAACGGAAGTGCCTGCCGAAGCGCCGCTTCAAACAGAAGTGCCTGCCGAAGCATCCCAACCTGCCGAGCCGCCCGCGCCAGCAGCGGAGATCGTGCCTGAACCCGCCGCGCCCGTTAGCGAGAACGGTCACGCCGCCGAACCCGTGCTGATTGCTGCGCCAGTCGCGCCTGCCAACGAGAACGGTCATGCTGCCGAACCGATGCTGGTCGCCATACCCACCGCGCCCGTCATTTCGGCTGCCGAACCGGAAGTGCCGCCTACGCCGCACTACAAGCTGTTCTCGGAAGCATGGGCGCAGGAATTTCGGGAGCGCATCAACGACAGCAACGCTTACCGTGCCGCCTCGAAAAAGTGGACGGCGGGTGCGCTGGCCTTCGTGATGAAAGCCGCCCCCGCGCACGGTTTCGACCATGACACAGCGGTGGTGATGGATTTGTTGAAAGGCGAGTGCCGTTCGGCGCACAGCGTCACTGTCGGGCAGGCGCACGCACAGTCGGCCTTCGTGATCGAGGGCGACCACCGCGCATGGATGAAGGTGATGCGCGGCGAAGCAGCTCCGCTGGGGATGCTGGTGCGCGGCGAACTGCAACTAAAGAAAGGCATGATGGTGCGCCTGCTGCCGTTCACGCAGTCGGCGCAGGAATTGCTGGTGTGCGCCCAGCGCGTGCCGTGGGAGTAAGGCTGATACGGGGGCGGGTGCACACCCGCCCCTGTGTTAACTCACTCGATGCTTGATTCCCACGTCAAATTGTTGAATTCAGCCGCATAAGCCCCGGTCAGGTAATCGGCATACTCGGTCATCCCTTGAATGTGATAGCCGAAGAACGCCACCGCATACTGGGGCAAGATTCCCCTGATGGGGCGGTTAAAAATCACGCCTTCATGCCGCTGCTTGAGCAGCGTCAGCAGCGCCCGATCATCCGAACCCATATGTTCGTACATGGACAGGGCATCCCGTTCATACATACAAATTTCATCGCTTTCCTCACCAACGATCAAAGTGGGCACATCAGCACCTGCCAACCCGCGCTCTCCAAAGAATGGTCCCATACAAGGTGCTATCGGCATGACAGCGGCGATGCGGTTGTCGGTATAAGGCGGCCATAGTTCACCTTCGGTGACAGGTGGATCGAATTTCGCACGCTCATCCAGCACGGCCTGCCACATTTCCTCACTGATGCCACATCTCGCCCATCCAGTATTGTCGCTGCTGGCACAGAACTCACTCAGCGCCAGGGGATCAATACTCGCACCCGTGAGCATCATAGCGGTTGTTCCGCCTAATGAATAGCCAGTGATACCGACTTTTTCAAAGTTGATCAGCCCCGACCACGCATTCTCATTACTGGCAAACTGATTTAAGACGAACAGTATATCCATCGTTCGATGGATAAGATTGGGGAAAGGATTTTCAGGATCATTGTGATTGACCGAAATGACGACAAATCCATAGGAGGCTAAATGTGGCCCAAGCCCCAGCGTGAAATTCGCATCCAAGCCATCCTGCGTTAAAGGATGTGAATAAATCACCAGTGGATAGGGAGTATCCACTACCGCTAGTGGTGCATCATTCTTGGGGACGGCCGGGCCGGGGCGACGGTTGGTGTTGATGGCAGAGGGATACCAGATGTACCCTGTCAATTCGCGATTACGGGATTCGTCCACCATACTGAACGACTGCCGACCCACCTCATTGTACGGGCCGATTTCGGCCAATGGCAGCGTCCCTTCAGCAGCCTGAACAGGGGTTGCCAACAGCAACAAATTGAGCGCAACCACCCATACCAGAATCCAATGCAAGCGTTTCATGGAATCTTCTCGCTTTCAATAGATGGATAGAGATGTGATGAAAAGGGATGGAAAATAACGGTGTGCAAGCTAATGAAGAACGAAGTGTAGAATCAAAAGGCTGACGATCAATGATCTTCTAAATCTGTAACACCATCAATCTAATCGCAATAAATATATTATATCATATTTTAAGATCACTGGTCAACGAATACCCTATCCCCCGTGCCTGATTCGCATAGAAGCGCAGGGATTGTTGCGGTACAATGAAAGTGTTCACCATGATGCCAGCCTGTCGGATTGACAGTGACCCGCGAAGGAGAGTTGCCTTATGCCCGCGCTGAAGAAAGCTGCTGTTGTGTTTGTGCTGTGCCTGCTGCTGACCGCATTGCCCGCGTTCGCACAGGAAGCCACCCCTGAAGCCGTCCCCGCCGCTGCCGAAACAACGGAAGCGCCGCCGGCTGGCCTTAGCACGTTGATGCTGTTGTTGGGCGCTGGCGCGGTGCTGGTGGTGGGCGGGGTAATGGTCGCCCGTGACCGCTTCAGCAGCGGTCAATCGTCGTAAAGCGCAACGACTCCCCCCATAGTTAACGACCCCAATAACGTTCGGGGCTACCCTGCGCGAAACAGGACGATTGTAGCCCCGAAGGTGATAATATCCCCATCCTTCAGGCCGCGCCCCTTCTCGTTAATCATGACATTGTTCACCAGCGTTCCGTTGGAACTGCCCATATCAAACAGCACCCAGTTCTGCTCGATCAATTCCAACCGCGCATGAGGGCGTGATACCGACGGGTCTTGCAGGCCGATCTCCCATGTGGCTTTGCTGGTCGCCCGCCCGACGGTGACGCGCTTGAGCAGCAGCGGGATGGTGTGGCCTTCCTGCGGGCCGTTGCTGATGATGAGCTTGCCCTTGCCGGTGCTGGTGGTGGCAGTGATGAGCGTCCCCATTTCCTCAGCAATGCGCTGATCTTCCTCAGTGACAGCTGCTGAAAACTGGAGAATGGGCACATATAACCGGATGACATCGCCGGAGGCCAACGGAAAAGCAGCGGTCAACTGCACATCGTTGACGAATGTGCCGTTGGCGCTACCCAGATCAGTAATCATGAAAATGCCATCACGGTAGTTAATGACGGCATGTTGGCGCGAAACATGTTGCTCAGGAATGCAGATGTCATTCCCTGCCTGCCGTCCGATGGTGGCGGTTGCGCCTTCGGTCAGGACAAATTCCTGTACGGCCTGTGTTTGCGGATGTGTCCAAGTAATTTTTGCCAGCGGTAAAAGCGACTCGCTCATAATCGGGTGTGGCACGCTCTGAACAACGAAATACGGGATAGTTTCGAGTGTAACACAGCGGGGCAAAATGTGCCGAACCAACGGAACAGAATATTCATGCCGGGGATGCTTTTGGAATCAAATCCCCATTCACAAGATGCTGATATTGGATCGCGTGAGGGGGACTCCGATAGCCGATGCTCCTTGTTCCCACATCTGGTAGCGATGGAAATAGGCGGGAACCGAGAATTGAACTCGTAACATCGTGTGCGCCCGCTGTTCGTCTCCCAATCTCTACATCCTGCTGTAATACAACATAGCTTTTAGTGATGCAAATGACCGGATGTTTTAAGAAGAGTCTGTTTGAAGCGATTGCCACGCACGCAAAAAGGACGAGAACACCTGTCGGGGTATTGCTCACGTTGTCTCCAGTATGTCGCACCCTCATCAGCACAGGATGGGATGCTTTCAAGGGTAGGTTTTTTAAGAACCTCACCCCTCAGTCCCCTCTCCAACACGCGGAGTACCGCTTTGGAGAGGGGAAGTAAGATGGTATTACACCCTTCGCCCTGAGGGAGAAGGGATGGGGATGAGGGTTATCC
>CAIVEA010000358.1 GCA_903904765.1 uncultured Chloroflexota bacterium | reverse complement strand
TACTTTTCCTATCCTTTTCGATGAGTGTTGGCGCTGACCGGCAGCGAAGGAATGAGGCGTATGTCGAAATACAAGCTGGTTTTACTGCTCAGCATCGTGGCGGTGCTGGTCTTCGGGTCTGCCCTCGTCATGCAGGCGCAGGAATTCGGGACGAACTGGTCGGGTAGCTTCTACCCCACCACCAACCTGACGGGCAACGCCGTTCCGGTGGTGGGCATCAACGGCCTGAATTTCAACTGGGCAACCGGCGCGCCGAGCATCAACAGCGTGGCTGTGCCGATTGTCAACTGCACCGCGCAGTCGCCCATCCCGACGGGGACATCGGCCACCTGCACCGACTATTTCTCCGCCCGTTTCACCTCCACGCAGACCTTCAACGCGGGGACGTACACCTTTACTGTGTCCTCGGATGATGGCGTGCGCGTGTATATTGACGGTCAACTGCTGCTGGACAAGTTCATCGGGCGGCCTTTGACCACCGACACCTTCCAGACCACGCTCACCGCAGGCATTCACAACCTGACGGTGGAGTATTTTGAAGGCATTGACAACGCGATTTTGCAGGTACAGTGGGCATTTAGCGGCGTGGCTGGCCCCACCGCCACCTTCGGCCCGTCGCCCACGCCCGGCCCCACCGCTACCCCTGCGCCCACTGGATTGCCCTCGATTCCGTCGGGTGCGCTGGCGGCGACGGTCATTCGCGCCCCGATTCTGAATGTGCGCGGTGCCCCATCCGTGTTTGCGGATCGCGTCGGGCGCGTCATTCGCGGGCAGACCTATCAGGTGGTCGGGCGTGATGCCAATGCCCGCTGGTTCTTGCTCCAACTCAGTGATCGTCAGGGGTGGGCACTCGGCTATTACCTGTCGTTCAACAGCAACGAATTTAACGCGCCCGTCATCAGCGGCTATGTGCTGGAAGGCGATCCGGCCTCCGCCAGCGGCATCGTCGCCATGTCGCAGGCCACGCTGCGGCTGCGTTCCGAACCGAACGTCAATTCGACGCAGATTGGTCGCGTGACATGGGGCGGTGTGATGTCGGTCATCGGCAAGACACGCGGTGGCGACTGGTATCAGGTGGTCTGGAAAGGCACAACAGGTTGGGTCGCCTCCGGTTGGGTCGAAATTGTGGAAGGCGATGTCACCAACGTTCCGGTAGTGCAGTAAATGGCGAGTTTGCGCGTCCTATCCCGTGCGGAGGTGATCCGCGCCCTGCCGATGCGTCCCGTGATTGAGGCGGTCAAATCGGCTTATGCAGCCGTCTGTGCAGGGCAGGCCTCTATGCCCATCTACAAAAATTTAAGCGCGGCGCAGGATGGGCTGGTGTTTACCATGCCAGCTTATTTGGTGCCGCAGCGGACGCTGGCGATCAAAGTCGTCAGCATCTATCCCCATAATCCCGAACGTGGGTTGCCCCGCATTCACGCGCTGGTGACGGTGCTGGATGCGGATACCGGGCAGCCCGTTGCGGTGCTGGACGGCGGTGCGCTGACCGCGATTCGCACGGGCGCTGCTTCCGG
>CAIVEA010000357.1 GCA_903904765.1 uncultured Chloroflexota bacterium | reverse complement strand
CCGATCTCTACGGCGCACACACGCTGAAATATCCTGCCCACCCGCAAGCACAGACCAGCCAGTACGGTCATGGTGGCAAACGTAATGAGATATGGACACCTCATCCAAATGGCGCAAAACCCAAAGATGTCATTGATATTCCGACAACCTGTAACGGAATGGGAGAAACAACTCCGCATCCTACCCAAAAGCCGGAGGAACTCATCAGGAAATTCGTACTCGCCTCATCCCATGTGGGAGAACTTGTTATAGACCCTTTTTCCGGTTCAGGAACAACGCTCGTGGTTGCTGAACAGTTAGGGCGGTTTTGGTTAGGATGTGATCGTGAGGCCGAGTACAACACTTGGGCGATGGACAGAATCAATAACGTGCGCCGGATGAGGGTGGAGGAATGGATTGAGTATGACCGCAAAACCGCTGAACGACGGGAGAGTATAAGGTGAGTTTGGAGAGTTTGGTAGCCTTTGCCTCAGACAAACGAAACTTTCAAGCGATTAGTAACTATATTGAATTTTCCACACGATATTTGGATTTTGCGGCTGATGGCTTGCAAGCGGTCATTATCTCTCAGAATGAAACCCACTATCAGTTCTATCAGTATCGGCAAGACGGTCACTTCAACATTACGCGCCCCTTGAATGCCAGATTGATGTATGGTGCATCCGACAGTGCCAAACTCACCCAAGAGTTTCCAGATATACTTCGAGACATACGGGATATACCCAAAACCGACATCGAGCGCCGCAACCTGATTATTCGTGGAATCTATACTCTCCAGCAATCTATTGGCGCGGTGCTGGATGCTTTGCCTTCTGGCGCGACGAACACAGCACGAAAAATAAATGGAGATCTGTTCGAGAGGTTGATACAGCTTTTAGTGCGCTCGGTTGGGGTGGAGTGTGATACTGGTACTATTCAAGTCCCCGTAGAAGTGGATGGCAAAGTGCAGTTCACCATGAACTACCAGCACGATCTTCTACTCCTGAACAGTGGTGAATTAAAAGCCATCGGTTCGATCAAAACCTCTAGCAAAGACCGGATAGACAAAATTTTCACGGACAAATTTTTATACTCTCAATTGACCCGTACCCTATTGCCACATATCGCCATATTTCTGAACGATGTGCAGCGGAAGCAAACGAAACAAGAAAATCAGTATGCGGTCAGCAGCACTTTTCTTCCCGGTCATTTCAAGGGATACACTGTGAAACTGAACCCGCTAGACGGGGTGTATTACTGCGACATACGCCCTACCATGCGTACCGAACCGATCTTGAGAGATCACATTCAAACGATTGACTACTTCTTTTGTACTGATTTATGGAATTTGATAGGGCGCTGATGAGGTGAACTGTCAGATTTTGGGATACCCTGTGTGATCTGCTGATTGAAGCCATGATCCGCTTCGATCAAGCATTTCGCAAGCGCATCAACGCTATCAAGGTATAGTAAATAATCGTTGTTACCTATCCCGCAGGAGATTACACACATGAACGCGCTCAAGGTGCTGTACGTCGGCGACTCGGAAGTGGTGCTCAACCGCTACCTCGTCGGCGCAGATGTCATCGAACAGTCCTACTTCAACGACAACGGTCACTACTTCCGCGATGCTATGGCCGCCGAACCCACCGTCCGCGTTCGCCACATCACCCCGCACGGCATCCCCGCCGAATTCCCGACCACCCTGCAAGCCTTGCAAGAATACAATGTCCTCATCCTCAGCGATGTTGGCTATAACTCGATGATCTTCTACCCCGGCCTCACGCCGCCCTACACCTACCCGCTGGGGCCAGATCGCGTGGGCATGGTGCGCCAGTTCGTAGAAGGCGGCGGCGGGTTCCTGATGGTCGGCGGCTATCTGTCGTTCGCCGGACTGAACGGCATCGCTCGCTGGGCAGGCAGTGAGGTCGAGTCGGTGCTGCCCGTCACCATTAGCCCGCATGATGATCGTGTCGAGGTGGTGCAGGGCTTCCGTTTCGAGGTCACGCAACCCGCGCACCCCATCGTGTCCGGCCTGCCGTGGGACGAGGCCGACTGGACGCTGTGCGGTTACAACCGCGTCACCGCCAAACCCGCCGCGCAGGTCATCGCCCGTCACGGCAGCGATCCGTTCATCGCCTGCTGGGATGTCAAACTGGGGCGCAGCGCCATCTTCGCCTCGGACTTCGCGCCGCACTGGGCGGGGAGCTTCATCCACTGGCCGCATTACAGCGCCTTCTGGCGGCAAATGCTGCACTGGCTGGCGCGGCGTATCGGCTAATCGCCCTGCGCGTCCAGCGCCAGCGCCTGCCGGATGTAATCGCGCAGCGCGTCCGTCGGCATGTGCTCGACATCTTTGAGCTTCACATGCTTGGAGACTTTGCCTTCGCCGCGCAGCAGCCCATGAGGGTCTGCAAATTCTGCCCCGCGTGAAAACGAGAAGGTGATGTCCTTCTGCGTGGGGCTGATAACCGCCAGCATCTTGCGCCCCTTCCATGTGGGGATGCCGTAGCTAATCATTTCCGTCGCATCCGGCGCACACTCGCGCATCAGCGCCCGCAATGCCTGCACCACGCCGTGAAATTCGGGTCGCACTTTGGCCTGCACAAACTCATCCACCGTCATCCCCATGATGTCCCCTTCGCTTATTCTGATTCGTCGTCGGACGCGCCTTCCCGGTCAATCGCCAACGCCTGCTGCACATAATCGCGCACTGCCTCGGCTGGAATCTTGCCCGCATCCTTCAGTTTTAGATGCCGCGCCCATTTCGCATTCCCGCGCAGCAGGCCGTGCCGATCTACCATCCGCACGCCCTGCACAAAGCCTAGCGTGATGCTCTTCTGGTTGGCAGTGATATACGCAAAGATATTGCGCCCCTTCCAGACGGGCATGTTGTAGCTCACCGCCTCTGTCGCGTCCGGCGCACACTCGCGCATCAGCGCCCGCAGCGCCGCCACCAGCGCATGGTGCTGCGGGTCAATCCGGCTCTGCACAAACTCATCTACCGTCATTCCATCTCCTAGAACACCGAGAAGTAATGCTCGAAGAAGCGATTCACATTCACATCCACCGCCACTTCATGCCTGCCCGCTGACGGTGGTGATGCCCACCAGTTCCGCCTGCGGTTGCGCCAGTAAATACGCCAGACACATCGCGTCATCCAGCGCCGAGCCAATATCCGTATCCAGCAGAATCTTCATGGCTTTTACTCCCATGATTATTTTTTGAAGGATAACGCCAATGCGGGATTCGGGCTAATAGGGGGCAGGGAACAGTGGATGCTGCTCAGTCAGTCCCCTCATCAGCAGGATGTGCTTCGGGCAAATTCAATGACATCTGTTCCAGAGATGGCTCTGCCGGACACTTATCGGGCGTGGGCATTGGCTCCTGCTGCGGCACTTCCGCAGCACGACTTTTCCGTGTCTTGCCACCATCTTGCGCCAGATTGTCACCATGCTCTCCGTTCCACAAAATGCCGGGGCGGGGAATCCGGTAATAGTTTGAATCGCTCTCGATGGGGGTGACAGGTTTTTCCTGCACCCCGCGCTCAAAACGCCCCACCGCGCCTTTCAGATAATCCTCAGACAACTCTATGCACTGCCAGCGGCGCTCCAAGCGTTCGCACACTTCCCCGGTGACACCGCTGCCACCGAACGGGTCAATCACCCGATCCCCTTTGTCGGTGAGCATTCGCACGAAGTATTCAGGCAGTTCTGCCGGGAATCGCGCCGGATGAACCGGCAAATCATGTTCTTGACAGTATCGAATATAGTAACTATTGCTCTCAGTATTGGGTATAGCGATCAAATTAGGTGGAATTGCTGCCCCATTATTCTGACTAAATTTGTCGCTAATGTCATGACCGGAAGGCCGCCGCTTGGCCTTATACCCGTTGGAGAGCAGTTGCTTCATACTGGGGCTGTACGGTTGAAGCACGCGGCGGTTACTGGCCTTAGGCCACGCTGTTTTTGACAGCCACCACACCGTATTGACCGCATCCTTCACACGGATTCGCCGCACCGTCACCCATTCAGCAGGCGAAGGCAGTTTGGACGGATTCCACCAGTAAAACTCCTGCGCCAGATGAAAGCCATACATTTCGCACAGCATAATCAGCAGTTTGAAATGATACAGGTGGCGCGTAGGCAGCCCTTCGTTCCATGCGCCGCCAATGTCAATCACGAGGCTGCCTGTATCCTTCAGCACCCGGTGAAACTGTGCGGCAAACGGTTGAAACCACTCGCAGTAATCATCCGCGTGGACGTTGCCGTAGTCCTTTTTGCGGACAAGGCCAAATGGCGGACTCGTCATGATGAGATCAACCGAAGAATCCGCACAATCGGCGAACACATCCAGCGAATTTCCGAGCGTGAGTTCACCGAATACGGTGTGGTGATAGGTGCGGTAGCTCTGCGGATTCTCCATGATGCTTGCTCACTCAATTTCCAATTTCTTCAACCGCATGGCAAATTGCGCTTCACGCTCAAACACCTCCGTAATACGGGCGGGTTGCGTCATAATGCGCTTCAGATCATTCCCGTCCAGCATCACGATAGCGAGGTTTGAGCTTGCCATAATACTGTTGGCATAGCGCCGCGCTTCGTTCCCAATATCGCCCGTCGAAACCATCACAATCGCGTTGCTTTTCAGAAAACTTGTCAGCCCCACTTCTTTTGCCACATCATCCAGCGCCACCCGTGTGGTATTTTTGCACTGAATCTGCCAGCGGGAATACACCAATCGCGTAGATTGAAAGACCAGATCAACTTCCGCACCACCTGTAGCCGTCCCCCGCAACCGGGTCGCCAGATATTCCATATCTACCAAGCGCATCAGCTTGAAGGCCAGTGCTTCTAACGCCAGCCCCGCCACATAGCGGTCATCCGAACGCACCTCATCCAGAATATCCGCCAGCGGTTTCTTGAGCAGTCGTCGCAATTGTGGATCGGTTTGTGTTGCCAGTTGGTCGAGCAGCGGTTCGATGATGTCCGCAACCAGCCGCGAGGTGGGTGTGACAAGGAACGGTTTCGCACCCCGTCCGCTGGTGGTTTTCTCCACTTCGATATATCCTGCATTCACCAGCGCATCCAGCACCAGCTTCGGCAGGCTTTTTTCAGGGAATTTCACACCATAGGTTGCCGCTGCCAGTCGAGCGATTTCGTTTGCAGGCTGGGGAGTCATCACACCCGTATTAGCAACGGCACGCACAAATGCTCGTTGCTCGGCAGTCAATTCGGCCAGCACTTCAAACTGTTCGGGATGAATGCCAAGTACCGCCTGCAAGCGTAGCTCATCTACTTGCCAGCGCGTCCCCACAAAGATACCGGCTTTCGCCAGCCACAGTCGCATCATGCTCGGATGCTTTCCACCCGGTGGATAGTGAATACCCCGCGCTGCTAAGCCTTCCCGCAACGTGGTCAGGCTCACTTCCTCGCCCGCCGCCGTCATATCCAGAATACACTGCACCATATTCATGCCGTGCAAGTTCAGTAGAATGTGCTTGGCAAGTGCATCATACAGGCTTGGTTCATCCTGCCGGAGCGCCAACAATGCTTGCCCGAACGCCGTCAGATGCGCGTCACGGGTGATAATCTGATAGGCGATCAATCCCAATTTGCAATTGTTCGCCAGTTTTTTGCGGTTGTAGGCATTGGCTGCCTCGTCTCCCGCTTGCCCGTGATCGGTGAAATACCGCGCCAGAATAGCGGCTTCCAACGCCTGACCATTCCCCTCATGCAGGGCAATCAGGCTGAGCAGTTCGGGCAGATGAATCTGCGAAGGCGAAAATTCGCTGCCAAATGGCAAGTCGCTTTTGGGGGTCACAGCAGCACTTTCCAACAAGGATTCGGAACTCGAATACATCTTATTGTAGAACATTTTTGCAACTTTAGCAGAGGCTATGCTGCCAAAAGAGGCATAGCGCAACCGCGCCATGCCCCCGCGTCCCCGCGCTACTCGTCGCGTTCGGGCAGCCCCTTGCGCTCGATCAACTCGTCTAGCACCGAGTCCAGCAGGTCGCGCACCAGAGGACGCAGATCGTCCGGCGTGGGCGGCGGCTGTGGCGCAGGTTTCGCTTCCCGCGCCGCCCGTGCCGCATCTTCCAGACTGAACCCGCCGATCAACGCCAGTGCCAGCGCGGTCAGCAGTGACAGCAGGTCCCCGCGCAGCGCCGCCAGCGGCGGGACGGTCAGCACCAGCACGCCCACCACCAGCGCACACAGCGCGATCACCACCCGCCGCGAACGTAGCACCAGTCGCAGCGGATCGAGCAACACACGACGGTTTTGCACATCAGGCATCGTTGGCTCTCCTTTCATCCGGTCAAAACACTGTATCTGAAATCTCCTCCCGGTTTCGTCTTGCTTCCCCTCTCCAAAGCGGTACTCCGCGTGTTGGAGAGGGGACTGAGGGGTG
>CAIVEA010000356.1 GCA_903904765.1 uncultured Chloroflexota bacterium | reverse complement strand
CGCTGGCGAGGAGCGCGGCGCGAATGCCCAAGCGTTCCCCGATCACGCCCACTGGCGGCCCACCGACAATCTGCCCTAGCGCATCCACCTGCCCACTCATCGAGATGACCGTCGCCCGCACATTCGAGGGGACGTGCTGGTTAATCCATGTGGAATGAATCGGCTCGATCAGCGTCCGGCTGATGGTGATCGCCCAGCGCAGCACCACCGCCAGCGCGAAGCTGCCCGCCAGCCCGAATCCCGCGAGCAGCAGCACCAGCCCTGCCGTCAGCAGTGCCGAAGCCCGCGCCAGCGTCCGCCCCGCGCTCATGTCCAGCCGCCGCCGGACGAGGTGCAGCACCCCCGCCGCCAGCAGTCCGCCGATCAACCCGATCAGGTTCATCCACACCACTGGCTGTAACCCGCCCAGCGTGGGCAGGGTGAAACTCTCCAGCAGGTGCGCCGTGTTCAAACGGTCAAACCCTTCGCTGTACAGGCCGAAGAACAGCCCGATGCCGAGGATCGCCAGCAGCGCCGGACTCCCGCGCACGACCCCCGCCCCCGTCCGCAGTGTGCTGCTCAGGTGCGCCCAACTGCCGCGCTCATCGGGTGGGGCGGGTGTGAATCCAGTTTCCGGCATGACCGCTGCCAGAAACAGCGCAAACCCCACGAACATCGCTCCACCGAGGACGATGGGCAGGTTGATCTGCCAGCTACCGAGCAGCATAGCGATCAGCCCCGCGCCGATGCCCACCAGCGTCCCGACCTGCGCGGCCTGTACGAAGATTGGCCCCACGCGGCCTTCGCCCACTTCGTCGGTGATCCATGCTTCCTGTGCGCCGCTGGTGAAGGTGTAGCCGATGCCCCACAGCACCTGCCCGACGAGGATGCCGCCGAAGGTGCCACTCAGCCCTTCGGTCATGAACCCCAGTCCGGTGAGGACGAAACCGATGATGATGGACAGGCGGCGGCTGTAGACATCGGCGACCACGCCTGTCGGGATTTCAAACAGGAAGATCGCCAGTTCCAGCGTCGTTCCTACCAGCACCAGTTGCAGCGGCGACAGGCCGACGGTCTGCACCTGATACACCATGTTGACGGCGAACACGAACCCGCTGCCGAGCGCCGCCGCTGCGCTCATCAGGATGAAAAGACGTTCTGCGCGTATCGTGCGCGAATAGCGTGTGAACATATTGAGGATGTGGCTCTCATGTCTAAAAGGTCGGAAAAATGGAACGCGAAAAGATCGGGGGTGCGTTCCCGTGAACTCACAGGCGAGCCGCCGCGCCGCAGGGATGGCGCACAGCGTCAGCGAGGGTTAGCGGCGGACTCCAGCACCCGTGTACGATGGGCTGAAGGTGAGGATTGTCATCGGCACGACCTTTGAACATAAGCGAGCGAACGCGAATACCATAGCATTCTGATAATGCGCCTGTCAAATCGTGGGGTGCATTCGGATTTGGGGCTATGACACGCATCCCCAGCCTTTCTCTCTCAGGGCGAAGGGTGTAAGGCAATTGGTATTGGTATTTCCCCCTCGCCTAGCTGTACTCAGCGGTTGGGAGAGGGGGCAGGGGG
>CAIVEA010000355.1 GCA_903904765.1 uncultured Chloroflexota bacterium | reverse complement strand
CGATTGCGGCGAACCTCAAGCAGGGTTAACATCTGCGTATAGAATACCTGTTCAAGGAATAGACTCATGCAATCAGATCGTGCGGCAATCCTGACCGCCATCGCTCAAGAAGTGCGTGCCTGCAAACAGTGCCGCCTCCACGAAAACACCACCAACGCCGTCCCCGGCGCGGGCAATCCCAACGCCGAAATCATGTTCATCGGGGAAGGCCCCGGCTTCAACGAAGATAAGCAGGGGCTACCGTTCGTCGGCAGATCGGGCGATTATCTCGAAAAACTGCTACGACTGATTGACCTGCGCCGTGAAGATGTGTTTATCGGCAATGTGGTCAAACACCGCCCGCCAGAAAACCGCGATCCACTGCCGGATGAGATTTTGACGTGCAAAGGGTTTTTAGATCGGCAAGTAGAAGCGCTCGACCCGCTGGTGATTGTCACACTGGGGCGATTCAGCATGGCACGTTATTTCCCCAATGGCAAAATTAGCGCGATACACGGGCAGGCCAAGTTCGATGACCAACGTGCCTATCTGCCGCTGTTTCATCCGGCGGCGGTCTTACGCAACCCCGGCCTGATTAGTGCAATGGAAGCGGACTTCCGCAAGCTACCCGCGCTGCTGCAAGAGGTGCGTTCGCGCCGTGCTGCCGCGCAAAAACCGCCCCCGCAAGAACCGCCGCAGGAGCCGGATAAGCCCGTGCAGCTGACGCTGTTCTAAAGGTGGCTGATGTAGTCAATCAAACGTTGAAGATCGTGTGAGGGTGGAGCCATGTGAAAGTGGTGGGTGGCTGGCGCGGTGAGCATGAGTTTGAGCGACTCGTGCAGGCTGCTCCCGTGAGAGGCGCTGGGCAGGATGTACAGGCTGTGACCGGTACGCAGGCTGACATGCACACCCAACCCGCTATTGATCTCTACTTCGCGCACCCGCATGATGTAATTGGCGGGGATGCAAGCAGGTTCATGTGGGCGGCGCGTCTGCGGTTGCAACATCAAACGGCAGTTCGTGACCAGCGCCACCAGCGGTGGCACAGTCGGCGACCAACCATAAGCCGTGCGGCGGATCAGCCCCACCACATACTCCCCCACCCGCTTCTCGCCGCGCATTAGCAGATCGTCGTGAAACCGGCTGCTCACCGTACTCATAAATACACTATTCCCTTACTGTAGATGCCTGAACAGGCATCTCCTCGTTAAGAAACACGCCTAGTGCGCTTTCAAGCGCGGCAAAATGCGCGGGCGCTGCATGGGCGCAATCAGCTCGCGGATGTCACGAGCGAGTTTACCACCCTGACTCCAATCCACCAGCAAATGTAGCGCACGGCCTTCCTTCAACAGTACCATGATTCCGTCGCGTCCACCTAAGGACACGTTCCACACACGGGCAATTTCGGAGGAGTCAATATCTTCATTCGGGCGCAGTAGACCACCCAAATCCGGGTAGACCAGTAAACGGCGATTTGTGACCAGCGCACGCAACCAGTACCCCCTACCCTGCCACTCGCCATCCGCCCATTCCACTAGCTGAACCTGATACCGTCCATACGAGAACTCACCCACCGGCAGACCTTCTTGCGTCATGTTTTATCTTTCATGATTGTCTTGCTGCCCCCAGCATAACGCAGAACTGCCCATCTGATACCCCCTACTTGTGTGGGGTAGTACAGTATCACCATAGCGGCGAACACCTAACAAGCACATAAATTCCGTAAGGTGGTATTCAAAAACTCATTTTCGATCTGAAAAGGTTCGCAACTGATTGCTTGACAGCGGCAATTGAGCGCGGTAAGCTAACTTCCGGTTGAGGAGTGTATCGTGTTCAATCAATGGATCGCTTGGCGAATGACTATGGGCATGCACACTACTCCGGGGGAAACCCCACGGAGGCACTACCGCTTGTCCTGAGGTCGCTCGTAAGAATGTGTGAACCGAAGCGTGTGGAAGTCCTCCACACGCTTTTTTGTTTAAGGAGCCAATGGGGTAATCATGAAGACAGTGACGATGAAATTCGGCGGCACAT
>CAIVEA010000354.1 GCA_903904765.1 uncultured Chloroflexota bacterium | reverse complement strand
GTGCGGCTTCCGAAATCAGGGCAACCTCATACTTGCCGCGTGTGAACTGCGCCGCTGTATCGAGGTTGAAGAAAGCCGTGACGATATAGCCGAGGATAAGCGCGGCAACGACGGTCAGGGTCACGCGCAGCGCACCCCATTTCAACTGAATGATGAACAGCGCAACGCTGATGCCCACCAGCACGTTCACGAAAATCACGTTCGGATAATCGGCCTGCGCGGTCAATTCGTCTACCGAACCGTTGAACATCCGGTAGGTGATAAAGCCTGTGACGAGGGCGGCGGCTACGATGGCAGCGACCAACCAGCCCCACGAGCGCGAAGGGCTTTTCATGCTAAGACCCCCATTTCTTCGGGCGTTTGTCGCGCCGCCCCCAGCATATAAAGACCCAATTTTTCTTCGGTCAGGTCTGGCCCGTTGGGTAGGATGGCGACAATTTCGCCGTTGTACATCACCATCAGCCGATCTGCGAGCTTCATTACCTCTTGCAGGTCGGCGGAAACCAGCAGAATCGCCAGCCCTTCAGTGCGCTTGTTCACCAGTTGCTGGTGAATGAATTCAATCGCGCCGATGTCTACGCCGCGTGTGGGCTGCGCCGCGATCAGCAGGCGGGGCGAGGATGAAAATTCGCGGGCAACGATCACTTTCTGCATGTTGCCGCCCGAAAGACCGCCCACCGGCTGTGCTGGCCCTGTCGCCAGAATGCTGAACTGCTTAATCATGCTGTGGCCGTTTTGCTCGATCTCGTTCAGGTTGAGCAGGCCGGATTTGGCGAACGGCTCACGATAGTAACGGTCAATAATCAGGTTATCGGCGATGCTGCCATCACGGGCGACCCCGTTGGTCAACCGATCTTCGGGGATGTGGGTGACGCGCTGCTCACGCACTTTGCGCGGCCCCTGTCCCAGCATGGATTGACCATCTACATAAGCTTCGCCTTCGGTGGGGTTACGCAATCCGGTCAGCACTTCGATGAGTTCGGTCTGACCGTTGCCTTCCACACCAGCGATGCCCAGAATTTCCGATTCATAAACGTTGAAAGAAGCATGGTGTACCAGTGTGCGGCCAGCTTCGTTGGCATACGATAGGTTGTTGACTTTCAACACGGGCTTGCCACGCTGCACAGGCGGCTTATCTACCACCATGAACACTTCGCGCCCGACCATCATCCGCGCTAATTCGGGGATGCTGGTTTCGCGGGTGTTGACCGTGCCGACCTTTTGCGCGTCACGCATGACCGTCACCCGGTCTGAAATTTCCATCACTTCACGCAGTTTGTGGGTGATGAAGATCAGGGTTTTGCCCTGATTGACGAGGCTGCGGATGGCGGCGAACAGGTCGTTCGTCTCTTTGGGGGTGAGTACGGCGGTAGGTTCATCCAGAATCAGGATTTCTGCACCGCGATAGAGCGCCTTCAGGATTTCGACGCGCTGGCGCATCCCCACCGGAATGGACTCGATCTTGGCAGTCGGGTCTACGTATAGGCCGTAGGTTTCCGCCAGATTCTGGGTGTCTTTGATGGCTTTTGCACGGTCTACTACCACGCCGTTACGTGGTTCGCGCCCCAGCGCAATATTCTCAGCCACCGTGAACGAGTCCACCAGCATGAAGTTCTGATGCACCATGCCGATACCCAGATCAATCGCCTTATGGGGTGTATCAATATGCACATGCTGATCGCGCAGGAAAATCTCGCCGGAAGTCGGCGTTTCCAGCCCATAGAGCATCTTCATCAGGGTGGATTTGCCAGCGCCATTCTCGCCCACGATGGCGTGAATTTCGCCTTTTTCAACCGAAAATGAGATGTCGTTATTGGCGCGTGTGCCGTTGGGGTAAATCTTAACGATGTTGCGGGCTTCTAGTAGGGGCATAATGGTTTTTTATGAGGGAATACATCCCCGGCTAATGTGGAACAAGGGGCATACGCCCCTTGTTCCGAAACAGCGATTAGGGTGGAAACTACTGGCTCAGGAACGAGCTGGCATCGAATTCCGTCGCGGGCATCGCGGCGCAACCCTGACCAACCTTAGCGGCGCTGGCTTCGTCGGTGAAGACGGTGTTGACGGTGATGTCGCCATCAATCACGGCCTGAGTCGCGGCGGCAACCAAGTCCTGCACACCCTGCGGGGTGGCGGCGGTGTAAATGTCGTTGATCGAGAGGCTGACACCATTGGTGTCCAGACCCAGACCTTCAGCCTGACCGACGGGCAGTTCTTCATCCAGATACAGACCGACAGCGCGGAGCAGCGAGGCATCCACGTTCTTCTGCATC
>CAIVEA010000353.1 GCA_903904765.1 uncultured Chloroflexota bacterium | reverse complement strand
GCCCGCCAGCAGCAGGCCGGACGGGTTGGCGAGGTTCTGTCCGGCGCGGCGCGGGGCGCTACCGTGAATGGCCTCGAACATGGCGGCATGTTGACCGATGTTAGCCGACCCCGCCAGCCCGACCGAACCGGCGATCTGCGCGGCCACATCCGACAGAACATCGCCGTACAGGTTGGGCAGCACAAGGACATCAAACATTTCCGGCGTGTCGGCCATCTTCGCCGCGCCGATGTCCACAATCCAGTGTTCTTTTTCCAGTTCGGGATATTCCACGCCGATCTCGTCAAAGACCTTGTGGAACAGACCGTCGGTGAGCTTCATGATGTTGTCTTTGGTGAAGGCCGTCACCTTCTTGCGGTTGTTGCGCCGCGCATACTCGAAGGCGTAGCGCACGATCTTCTCGCAGCCGGGGCGGGTGATGAGCTTTAAGCACTGGTAGACCTCATCCGTCTGGCGGTGTTCGATGCCCGCGTAAAGGTCTTCCTCGTTCTCGCGGATAATCACGATGTCCATGACCGGATGCTTGGTCTTGATGAACGGCGAATAGCTGACGCAGGGGCGCACGTTGGCGTACAGGCCGAGCGTCTTGCGCGTGGTGACGTTGATGCTCTTGAAGCCCGTCCCCTGCGGCGTGGTCAGCGGCGCTTTGTAGAACACCTTGGTGCGGCGCAGCGAGTCCCATGCGCCCGGTTCGATGCCGGCGGTGTTGCCCGCCATGTAAATCTTCTCGCCCACCACGATTTCTTCGATGTCAATCTGCGCCCCCGCTGCCTGCAACACCTGCAAGCTGGCCGCCATAATCTCCGGGCCGATGCCATCTCCATACGCCACTGTGATCGGTGTCTTGCTCATGTCCTCATCCCCCTCCGGGTGCGAAAATAAAAATAGGCCAACGTCAACTCCCGAAACTTCGGGAACTCACGTTGGCCTACTTAGCAGCTAGTCTGTCCAGCGGACTGTCTGCGCGGTCTGCCGCGTCTCAGTTGTCACGAACTTTCATAGGATAAACGCACTCGCGGGATTTGTACAGTCTCATTAAACAAACGCTCATCTTGTTTATCAAGGCGGGCCGGTGGTGTATACTGAAAATAGGGATGAGGAGGTAAAAAAGGTATGACGATCACTGAACTGTATCAAGAAGCACTGGCGATGGCGCTCCAACTGCCTCCCCGTGAACGGTTACATCTGATCGAGCAGGTAGTCTCATCTGTCGAGCGTGATCTTCAACCTACACCTGTTCCCCAACCGCCCACTGAAGGACATTGGGGCAAGATGCTCAATCAGTTGATGGATGAACTTAACCCGATTGAGACGAAGTACCCGGAGATTGAAGACCCCGTTGAGTGGGTGAAGCACCATCGTGCAGAACAGCGTCGCCAGCGTTTGGGCGATTGGGGTGAGGACGAATGAGCGTTGGGATTGTGGATACCGCTGTCATTTTGCATTATTTCCGCCGTAATGCGGTTGCTAGAGCGTGAGTAGATAACTTGCCTGCGCGTCTTTCGGTCTGTTCGGTGACATGGCTGGAAGTGATAGAGGGTTCCCCCAACAAGGCTCATTTAACAGCATGCAGGACGTTGTTGGACAGATTCGACCTGCTTTATCCTACAGCGGACGATCAACGATGGGCGATGGCGCAGTTGGAACGGTTTCAGTTCAGCCACCACATCGGCAAAGAGGACTGCTTGATTGCTTCGGTAGCCCATCGGTTGCAAGTGCCGCTGTACACCCACAACCTCAAGGATATGCAACCTCTGATCGGCAGCCTCGCCATTCAACCGTATCTGTAACCGGATCGTTCCCGACAACGGGGCTATAAAGGGCAAAAGGACACCCGGGGCGGCGGGTATCCTTTGCAGTAGAACGCTGCTGCATTCGGATAGGTGGACGGCTCTCCCGCTAACAATCGGTCACGTAATCGGGGATGCCTTCTTGTACCGCTAAAATCCATCCGTTTGAGCAGATAACCGGAATACTCCGGGCTGTTCTCGTTCGATCATGCTGCATGCACCGCTGTCACTTGTCACTGTGGGGATGATGCGTCATCGTCAGATGCGAAGTTGTCTCCTCGAATGACCATACTTCGCCACCGAACCCCAGTTGAAAAGCGTTTGCATCCTCCACCGAGGCGAAACACAACACGCTCGGTATGCAGCAGGCTTGAATGCGACTGTTCACCACGAAATACGCTTGTAGAACATTGACCATGCGCCCGTGCAGAAAATCTTTGGTGAGCGCCGAATAGTTGCCGGATTGCTTGGTCAATAAGATCATGCCGCAGTGCGCGCAGCAGGCCGTCAGCAGGCCACCGGATTGCTGATGAATGGTGAATATGGTACGGTCTGAAGGCGCTGTGCCGCACATCGCGCACAGTGACCCGCGAGACGCTTGAGGCGCTTCAGAGCGCATCCGTACCTTGCCGTAACTCTTTTCAACCCTGCCACTGCTGACCAGCGTTTCCAGATCACGATGAACGGTCATGATGGACACATTCAAGCGCGAAGCCAGATCGTCAATCGAGAGGACGCGGTATTCGGTCAGCCAGTTCAAAATGGCATCCCGCCGCTGATCGCTGTGTTTCGTGGGTTCCATGAGTACAGCTTGTTATATTTAACGCGAATGTGTTTAATATAACAGACTTATCACAGGGTTGCATCTGACAGATGACATGGTGAATCGGCGCAGAATGTCATAGTA
Organism: uncultured Chloroflexota bacterium; assembly: GCA_903904765.1. The sequence continues at coordinate 4,982 of CAIVEA010000353.1, read as the reverse complement.
CTACCTGTGCTGCAATAAAATACGCTCATCTGTGCAGAAGGAATTTAGCGGGTGGCGCGTGCCGCTTTCGCCTGTGTCGTTGCTGCATCCAGCGAGGGCACGGCCTCTGCCGGGACGGGTTGTGCGCGGTACGTGGTCATCAGAATCACGCCGAACAGGATGATGGCGGAGGCGATCAGTGTGTGCGCTGTCACTTGCTCACCCAGAATCGCCCAACCGAGGAACACGGCAACTACCGGATTCACATAGGCATAGGTACTCACCCGCGCTGGCGATGTGACCGAGAGCAGCCACATATACGCGCTGAAGGCCGTTAACGAGGGGCCGAGCGCCAGATAGAACAATGCGATCACCGACTGCGGGGCGATGGTTTCGGCATGGATGCGGGTGAACTCGCCCGTGAAGCCGCTGGCGAGCATGAGCATGATGCCGGACACGAGCAGGTTCATGGCCGCGCCCAGCGTGGCGGAGGCGGGTGTATCCATACGGCGCGAGAGCAGTGACCCGCCCGACCAGCCGAGCGTGGAGCAGAAAATCAGCAGCACGCCGATGGGATTGACCATTTCGGTATCGCCCGGCCCGACGAGGACGATGACCCCTAAAAAGCCGATAATCATGCCGACCAAGCCGCGTCCGGCAGGGCGGGGTTGCCCGAATAGTAGCCAACCGAGGATGCCGAAGGCCATCGGCACGGTGGCGTAGAGCGTAGCGGCCATGCCGGATGAGAGCATGGTTTGCGCCCACATCAGGCTGCCGTTGCCGATGAAGAACATGAAAAAGCCGAGGATGATGGCTGAACGCCACTGGTTACGGGTGGGGGCGGGGGTGTTGCGGCGGACGATGACGAATAGCACGCTGCCCGCGATCAGGAAACGCGCTGCGGCGCTGAAAAAGGGCGGGAACGACTCCAGCGCCACATGGATGCCGAGGTAGCTAGAACCCCAGATGATATAGATCAGGGCGAAGGCGACGATCACCTTCCACGAGGGCGCGTTGAGACGGGCAGCAAGCATGAGCAATCCTGTGATTGATGGACAAACGGGCGGGGGACATACGCTTGATTCAAGCAGAAACCGGGGGTGGGGGTCTACATCCGCGTAAGTCCATGCGATTGCTGACCCCCTGCGCGTCAGTCAACGAGGTGTTCCTCGTCCTCAAGAACGGTGATGGGCATGGTGAAGGCGAAGATGCTGCCTCCGGTAGGATTATCGGTAATCCAGATGCGCCCGCCGTGCGCTTCCACCGCCATACGGCAGAAGGTCAGCCCCAAGCCGATGCCGCGCCGATGTCCGCGCCGCCCTTTGATCTGCACATAGCGGTCAAATAGGCGGTTTTTGTATTCGTCCGGCACGCCCGGCCCGGTATCAGCCACTTCCACCCGTACCCAGCCGGGTTCATGTTCGGCGGCCTGAATGCTGACCGAACCGCCCATCGGGCTGAACTTGAGCGCATTATCCACCAGATTTTGCAGCACGCGCTCCACTTTATCGCCATCAGCGGCCAGTGGCGGCAGACCGGGCGGCAGCTTCACCGCTAATGTGACATCGAGGTCTTGCGCCAGCGGCCCTAGCTCGTGGACGACGTTATGCGCCAGTCGTTTGAGGGGCGTGGGTTCAATGTCTAGCATCAACTGGCCTTTTTCCATCTTGGAAATGTCCAGCAGCGAGTCCACCCGCGCCAGCAACTTGCGGATGGCACGCTGGCTAGTGTCGGTGGTGGATTCGACTAGTGAATAGAAGTCGCTCTCCTTCGGCACAATGTCGCGCAGTAGCTTCAGTCCGGTGGTGACAGCAGTTAGCGGGCTACGGAGGTCGTGGACAATCATGCTGCCGAGGTCGTCGCGCATCTGGGCGAGTTCGCGTTCCTCAGTCTGGTCGTAGAACACGAACAGCGCCCCCAGCGGGTCGCTATCCGATGCGCCTACGGGAATGATGTGCCGCTGGACGTAGACGGTTTCGCCGTCATGTTGCAGGCTGTAGGCGAAGGGTTGTGCGTCGCTCAGGCTGATTCCGGCGCGGAGTTCTTTGAGCAACTTGCTCAAGCGGTGGTCAGACTCGAAGCCCATGCGCTCCGCTAGTTCGAGATCAGGGCGCTCCATCAGCGCATCCAACGGTTGGTTGAGCAAGGCGTTGGCCTGCAAGCCGATCAGCCGGACGCGGGGATTCGCCAGAGCGATCATCCCTTGCCGATCTACCAGCACAATGCCTTCCGTCATGGCGTTCAGGATGACCTGTAAGCGATCCCGCGCTTCCGCAATACGCTCGAACAGGCGGGTGTTATCCATCGCAATCACGGTCTGGTTCGCCAGTTGCGTGATGAAGTAGCTGTCTTCTTCGGTGTAGGCGGCGGGCGTGTCGCTTTCGAGGCCGATTGCGCCCAGAATTTGCCCGCTGCGGACAATCGGCATAATCAGTTGCGCCCGCGTTCCCGCCAGAATGGGTTGCGCCGACGGTTCGCCGCGCAAATCCATTACCCGCGCAGCCTGTCCAGTTTGCAACACGCGCCCGCCGGTAGAGCGCATCACATCATTAGCATCTACAGGCATATCCAGCGGATAGCCGTTGAGCGTTTCTACCCGAAATTCGGCGCTAGGGTCTTCGCGTAGGATGATGTATCCGGCTTTGGAGACGGTGACTTCCATCGCCCGCCCTAATACCAGATTGCAGATCGAGCGCAGGTTCATGGTGGCGGTCAGTTGCCGCCCCAGCGTTGCCAGCGCGTACATCTGCTCCACGCGGCGTTCCAGCGCCTTGTCGGTAGTCGAATATTGGCGGGCGTTTTTGATCGCCAGCGCCGCCTGTGTGGTGAAGGCACGCAGGATTTCGACATCATTCTCGCTGAACACCTGCGGCGCATCGTAGAAATACTGGATCACGCCCAAGCCGCTTTCGCCAGCTTCCATTGGCATTTCTGCCCACGCCTGTTTGCCCTCGCGCACCAGCGCGGCACGGTAGAGCGCCACGCGGTCATCTTGTGCGGCGTTGGTGATGAAGGTCGGCACGGCACGGCGTGGCGATTGAATGAGCGGCATGATCGGGTCGGTGTTGAAAGTCTCGCTCAATCCAGCCGTGCGAACCAGCATCAGCCCGGTTTGCATATCGTCGCGGACGAGGTAGACCGCAATGGCGGTGGCTTCGATGACGACTGCTGCTGAGGACGCGATGGCATCCAGTACTGCATCCGGCGCGAGTGTTCCGGTCAGCAGCGAGGCAACGCGGTTGAGCGTGGCAAGCTGGTTGGCGCGGGCGGTTTGCTGTTCCAGATATTGCGCGTTGGCGATGGCTGCTCCCGCGCTGGTGGCAACAACCGTCAGCAGGCGCTGGTCGGAGGTAGTGAAGGTTTGCGCGGTGTCGTTGGAAGCCACTGCCAGAACACCCATAGGCCGTCCGCCCGACAGTAGCGGCACGCCCAACCATGAATGCAGATTGTTGAGGGGCGCATCCAGTTTCAGTCGCCGCGCTGTATTTTGTGCATCCTGCGCCAGCAACAGCGGCGCTTGCTGTTCCGCCACGCGCCCCAGCAGGGTTTGTTCGGCGCGTCGGGGTGCGACTTCCACCGATTGCCCGTGCTGCATCACCAGCGGGAAGCTCAGTTCGCGCTTAACCGGATCGTACAGTGCCAGCGTGAAATGGTCGGGATGTAGCAACTGCGTTACTTGTTCGGAGATGGTATGCAACAGGGGTTGCAGTTCAAAGTCAGCTTGCAGGGCACGGCTGACGGCGGACAGTGTGCGGCTTTCTTCGATCTGGGTATGAAGCTGATAACGGGTACGGCTGTAGACGTGTAGACCGATGATGATGAGCGTTGCTCCGCTGGCAAACGTCCACATTGTCCCGCCGCTGATGGCAATCACCTGCGCCGACAGGATGGTGAAGGGCAAGGGCATGATGAGCAAAATCAGGATGGGAAACAGGCTGCGCCGCCATAATTTTTCTAGTGAGCGCCCATCAGCATAGGTTTCGAGCAGGAAGATGGCGATATACACCGCGCAGTAGGCCAGCGACATGCCGACGAGGGGCGTGGTGTGGTTACGCAGCGGCGCTTGCAGCGGCACTTCGCCGCCCAGTAGCTGGAAAACAGCCGCGCTCACTAGAAAGCTCAAACTGAGGCGGGCGCAGATCACGATGATGCTGCGCGTGGTACGGATGGTCAAGCGCCGCCGCAACAGCGGATCGCTCTTTTTGAGGATGAGCAGGATGCCGCCGAAGAAACCGCCGAAGAACATAGACCACAACATCATCGGTTGCACGTTCAGCGGGTAGGCCAGCAGCGCCACAATGCCGACGCTGTGCGCTGCACTAAACTCCCCTTCACTGAGCAGTACACCGAAATATAGCGCCGCCGCCGTCACCAGCGCATAGAGCAGCGCTGGGCCGGTGTACTGTGCGAAAAGGTTGCCATTTGGCAGGTTCAAGAACAGCGTGACCGCCATGACGAAGCCAAGCAACCAGATGATGAGGGCGCTAACAGAGGAACGGTTCATGGTACAGCCTATGCAATGCGCGTGTCTCCAAACCCGATTCCGCCAGAATCAGGAGTTGGCCTAAGTGTACATCACGTTTAGTTAAAATAACCGCAACGTTGGAAATACGATTAGATTCTTAGGAATGATTTCACAATGGTTTGGGCGAAATGGGGTCTTTTACCAGCCGTTCCGGGGTGAAATCCGCTTCCAGTCGCCAGTCCTGTTCGATGTACAGCGCGTACCACAGGTGGAACACCAGCAGCGGGAACATGGTAAACGTTAGCTCTATATACTTGCTGGAGTGCCAATCGTGCATGCGCCGCGTTTTATATTGATGTGATTTCTCCCTAGTTGTCATTATAATAGCCACCTGACAGACTTGTTTGTGGATAAAAGGAAGTTTTGATGTTGAACGTTTTATCCCGGCTTCCCAAATCATTGATGTACTTGTTTGTCTTTTTTGTCGCCCAGTTTTCTGCGGTGTTTGTTTTGTGGAATCATGTCAGCGATACGCCGG
>CAIVEA010000352.1 GCA_903904765.1 uncultured Chloroflexota bacterium | reverse complement strand
GCTCGCGGACGCCGGGGCGGACGTAGTGGTCATGAGCCGCACGCTTTCCGACCTGGAGAAGGTGGTCAAAGATATCGAAGCGATAGGACAGAAGGGGCTGGCTGTGGTCGGTGATGTCAGCAAATCGGCTGATGTCAACAGGATGGTCGAGAGCGCCGTAAAGAAATTCGGCAGGATCGATATACTGGTGAACAACGCCGCCACAAGCCCGCATTTTGGCACGCTGCTGGAGGCGGAGGATAGTTACTGGCAAAAGACCATCGAAGTGAACATCATGGGGAATGTGTGGCTGACGCAGGCTGTCGTTCCTCATTTTCGCAAGGTGGGCGGCGGCAAAATCGTCAACATCGCTTCAATCAACGGATTGAGGCCGGGACGGATGCAGGGCATCTATAGCATGACGAAGGCTGCCATCATCAATCTGACGCAAACGCTGGCGATGGAACTGGCCGCCGATCTGATTCAGGTGAATGCCATTGCGCCGGGGCTGATTCAGACCAAGTTCGCCCGCCCCATCTGGGAGAACGACGAGTTGATGAGCGAGATCATACGGCGCACGCCCGCTAACCGCATCGGACAACCGGACGAGATAGCAGGGATGGCGCTGTATCTGGCATCGCCCGCGTCGGCTTATGCAACCGGACAGGTGTTCGTAGTGGATGGTGGTTTGACCATCCCGACTGTCTAGCGCGGTACAGGGAGGCGAGTTTTGCAGTTCCGATATTACACCGAGAAAACACCCAGCCAGTCTATGCTGGCGCTGAATGAGCGTTTGCAAGCCCGCAGCGCCCGCTTGGAAGGCTGGGTAGAGAAGAACGGGCGGTTTTCGCTGGCGGTGGGCTGCACTGTGATGCGGCGCTTCAAGCGCACCACCCGCCTGAGTGGGGTGGTGGAGCGTGAGGACGGCGTGACGGTCATTCGCGGTACGGTGTCGGATGGTGCTGACCCGCGCAATCGGCGCTTCATCTACGCGGCGCTGGTGGTGATCGGAATAGTGCTGCTGCTCAACAAAGCGTTCCTGCCCGGATTGCTGCTGATGGCCTCCCCGCTGGCGCTCAACATCCCGCTGCAAGGCGATTATGAGAACAGCAAGGTGCTGACGGGCGAGGTGCAGCGCACACTGAAAGCACGCACGTCGATTCCGGCGGCGCTGAAAAAGGCTGCGCCGAAGAAGGGTGCAGAAGATAAGAAGCCCGCAGCGCGTAAGAGCTCTTCTACGATTGCCTACCGCGAGTGAAGTAAATTACAGGTTGTGGCGTTTGCGTAGCTTAGCGAGGAAGGCTTCGCTGCCTTTCGTCACCAGTTCATAGGTGCTTTCGTACAGGTTGGTGTAGTAGGGGTCAGGTACGTTTTCACGGTTGACCATGTGCGCCTCAAAAGCATCCTTCAGGAACAACTGGATGGTGACGGGCTTGTATTCACCGTAGATTTTCAAGTAGCCTTCGTGACCTTGATCCATCGCCAGCATGTAATCGAACTGCTCGTAATCGCTCCATGCCACCGGACGGGCGGGGCGCTTGGGGTTGTTGGGGATGTTGTTGTGGCGCAACACTTCGGATGTGCGCGGGTGGGTGTGGTTTCCCAGTTCCTCATCGCTGATTCCGGCGGAGTCCACTTCGATCTGGTCGCTCAGGCCGGCTTTGTCCACCATGTCACGCAACACGGCTTCGGCCATTGGCGAACGACAAATATTGCCTGTGCAGACCATGAGCACACGGATCATCCCTGTCCTCCCTATTTTCACTCAATCCACTTGATAGCACAGTCCGACCACTGATGGAGAACGAGTCCACGTCTGTGCCACTTCGCTCAGGCTGGCGCAGATGGCTCGCAAATCGTCGGCATCGGACTGGGAATTGGACTGAGGTAGACAGCGATCAATGGCGCTGTCAATGTCTTGTGCCGAGGCTTTGACCACCATCACCCAGAACGGTTCATCCACGACGTAAGCGGCTGGTGTACCCGGTTCGTGGATGCTGTAACGGCTATCCAGCGAGCGAATTTCGTCCGTGATTTCTGCGGGAATCCATTCTTCCGCACCCGCAATGGGTAGGCCGTAGTGGGTGAGATGTTCCTCCGCATCACGGATAGTAGCGAGGGCTTTGAAGAAAGCGCACATGCGGGTGGCATTGTCGCGGAAACGGGCGATCACAAAACGGCTGTACGCACCCATGAACAACTGCTGGCGCAGCGCGACGGCTTCTGCCGAGTCGGGATAGAGTTCCAGCAAGTATTCGTCCGTCAGGCTACCCATCGAACGGCGAGCAGGGTCAGCGCCGGGAGTCGGGTTATTCGCTCGCCATAGTACCGAGGTTTTCAACCGCATCAGGCGCGGCATCAGCCCTTCAATTCCGAAATCTACCCCGGCATCCCAGTAGGCAGGGCGCGATTCGAGACGGGTGAAGGCAGTGACAATCGGACGATGACTCCATACTTCGCGGAGTTGCAGCAGATCAACCACATCAAGACAGAGCATCATGGCATTAAGCGTTCGCTTTCATGGGGCGTTCGGGACGTGTATCAGTTTCGCCCAAATCTTCCAGTGCCGTGAACACATATTCGCGCACATCCGCATTTTCTTCTTCGACCAGTCGTTCTAACAGGGGACGAACGGCACGACGATTCTGGCTCCAGCCGATGGCGCGGGCGCAATAACTCCGTACATAGCTGTCTTCATCCCGCAGACTCGCGATCAAGCCTTCTAGCGCCTCGTCGTTGACCACCCAGCACAAGGCGCGGGCTGCGTAGCGCCGCACGAATGAATTTTCATCCTGAAGGGCAACCAGCAACGGTTGAACAGCATCTTTGCCGCCCACCCAACCCAGAGCGGTGGCGGCGGTGATACGTACATCGGCATCTTCGTCCATCAGCAGTGCAATGAGGGGATCAATGGCATCTTCACCGTACTGGATGAACTCCATCACCACCGAGCGTCGCACCATCGGATTCGGATCAATCAACTGGTCTTGCAGGCGGCGGAACTCGGCACTGTTGCGCGATTTGTCCGCACTCGCATCGGTGTTCTTCATCTGCTCTTGCAAGATGAGCGCACGGCTGAGATAGTGGCGGGCATTTTTGTAGTACGGATCAATCAGCAGAATCCGCTGAAGATCATTCACGACTTGAATCACGTTCAATTCGTCGTTGAGCAATTCGCGCATACTGCGGAAGTAGAGCCGTTCGATTTCGGCAATTTGCGAAGGTGGAGTCCGTGTTCTGCGCGAGGGGCGGAACCAACCGAACAGTTTGTCCAGCACCACCAGTACCAGCAGCACGAGGGCGATGGTGCGGGAGGTGGGAGCAACGTTGTGGTCGGATGCGAATAGCGTGAGCGACCCGGATGCGCCCAGCGAGAGGAAAAACAGAATACGGAGCAAACGACGCATGAGGGTTAGGCGCTCCCGTCTTTAGCTTCGGTTTTGTCTTGCTCGTGTTCCGTTTGCACATTCAAATCGCGCATGACCTGCGCGGCGGCTTCGGGGGATGGCGCAATCATTTCTGGAAAGGTGGGTTCGGGGGCGGCTTCGGCTATCGGCTGTGGTTCGGCGGGGGCATTTGCCTCATGACCGATCATGGTGATCTTGCCATCAATGAATGCACCTTCCTCGGTGGTTAGCGCAGTAGCACGAATATCGCCCCACACGCGGCCTGTTCGCAGGATTTGCACCTTTTTGCCAGTGACGTTGCCGCGAATCGCGCCTGCAATCGAGATGTTGCGAGCGTTGACATCGGCATTGATCTTGGCGGATTCACCGATCAGCACGTTGCCATTGATTTCCAGAACGCCGGTGAATGCACCATCCAACCGAACGTTGGAATTGCTTTTGAGTGTGCCCTCCAGCGTGCTATTTGTTCCCAGAACGGTTTCAAAGCCCACTGGAGCAGCCGAAGCCGCAG
>CAIVEA010000351.1 GCA_903904765.1 uncultured Chloroflexota bacterium | reverse complement strand
CGGCAGCACCGCCAGCGCCCCGATTGCCATATCGCGCAGCGCACGCGCTTGCTCATACGCTTCGTTGATCGCATCGCCGCGCAGAATGCGTTCCTTGATCTTCTTCATCGGGTCGCCATCATCCACGCTCGTATCCGCCACCGCGACAGCTACCCCCGGTTGCCCATTGCCAGCATAAGCCGCCGCATATCCGCGCCCTTGCGCCAGATCAATGCCGGAAGTCTTACCCAGCTTTTCCGAATCTGCCGTCAGGTCGAGAATGTCATCAATAATCTGGAAAGCCAGTCCCACGTTGAACCCGTATAAGCCAACCGCATCAATCACATCGTTGCTCGCGCCAGCCAGCTTCGCACCGAGGGTTGCCGCCGAACGGAACAGCGCCGCCGTCTTACGAGCGATAATCTCAGTATACACTTCGCGGGTGAAATTGTTCTCTTTCACAGCCGCTGCCTGCATCGTCTCGCCTTCCACCAGCGCCACCGTCGCTGCCGCCAGATCAATATTCAGATCGCGGTAGGGAGCCATCAATTCGTATACTTTGGTGAACAGGAAATCGCCCGTCAGCAGCGCGAAGGTGCGCCCCCACAGCGCATTCACAGAAGGCCGCCCCCGGCGTACCACACCATGATCGTTAATATCGTCATGGACAACGCTGGCGGTATGCACCAATTCCACAGCTGCCGCAACAGGCGCTGCATATTCATAATCTGTTCCGCCGAGTGCTTGATACACAGCCATCAGCAGACGCGGACGAACACGCTTGCCACCTGCATCAAGGATGTGCTTACTGGCATCACGGAGGGTCTTAACATCACTGCTCACAACCGCCAGCATGATGTTATCTACCGCCTGCATGGCCTCGGAACTGGTCATCGGGCAACCTCAGTATCGTTTGTTACTTTCAGAACAATCTAAATTTATTATACAGACAGCCCGCAGGGGTGTCAACGAAACAACCGCATTATCATAAGACACTTATGCGACGATTTGCAAAACTTTCGCGCCGCTATCGCTCACCCGCGTATGCCGCCCAACCGCCGCAATTCCAGCCCGCTCGTAAGCAACCTGCATAGCACTCGCCGCCTGCTCAGCCTGTTCCGGCGCATCACAAATCGCGCATAACGTCGGCCCTGCACCGCTGATGACCAGTCCAAGCGCACCGTTCGCCCGCGCCACCGTCCGCATTTCCGCCAGCCTCGGCATCAGGTGCGCCCGCGCCGGTTCGACCACCCGATCGGATTCCATCGCGCAGGCCAGTGCAGCCACATCCCCGCGATACAGCGCATCCACCACCCGCCCCACACCAGCCGTCTGTGCCACCATATCCCGCAGCGAGATCGAAGCGGGTAGCACCGAACGTGCCAGCGCCGTCGGGACAGGAACATCCGGTGTCACCAGCGCCAGATAGAGCGCCTGCGGGATAGGCAACCGATGAATATCATCCGCCTCAATTCCCGTCACCAGCGTAATGCCACCGAACAGACAGGGCGCAACATTATCGGCATGGCGACCACTCACAGCAGCTTCGCCATCCAGCGCGGCGGGCAACAATTCCATTACAGAAAGCGGCGAACCGCACAGTGCATTCACTGCCAGCGCCGCCGCTACCGCGCTCGCCGAACTACTACCCAGTCCACTTGCCAGCGGCAATCCCTTTAGCAGCGTGATCGAAACGCCTTTCTTCACGCCCAGCAGTTGCAGCACACTGGTCGCCGCCACACATGCGGTGTTCTTTTCGGGTTCACGCGGGAGCAGCCCGCCATCGCCTTCGATATGCGCCACCTGCGCGCCGGGTATATCTGACCATTCCACGCGCACCATATCGCCCGGCTCACTGATTGCCAGCCCCAGAATGTCGAAACCAACGCCGAGATTTGCCACTGTTGCCGGGGCAAACGCCTCTGCTCTGGTATTCATCATCATAAGTTGTTATCCTTGCGGCGCGTCGTGGACGGAACAATTCGGGTGTAAATACGAATGAAGAGCATACTACAATGTATGGATTGCGGTCATCAATACCCAACTGATCAGATTATCTATACCTGTTCAGTCTGTGGTGGCCTGCTCGATGTGCAGCATGACCTTGACACGCTCCATACAAGCATCAACCGCACTACTTTTGATGAACGGCTAGGAACGCTGGAGCGCCCGTATAACAGCGGTGTCTGGCGCTACAAAGAACTCGTCTACCCCGATGTAGCCGATGACCTCATCGTCAGCCGTCCCGAAGGCAACACCAATCTGTATGACTCGCCCCGCCTAGCGGCATGGGTTGGCGTGAACAAGCTCTATCTGAAGCACGAGGGCGAAAACCCCACCGGCTCGTTCAAAGATCGCGGCATGACGGGCGGGGTGACGCAAGCACGTGTCCTCGGCATCAACCGCGTCGCCTGCGCTTCTACCGGCAACACCTCCGCCTCCCTCGCGGCTTACGCAGCATGGGCAGGGCTGGATGGCATCGTGTTCTTCCAGAACAAGCAAATCGCGCTCGGCAAGCTGGCGCAGGCCATCGCCTATGGCGCAACGGGCATTCAGGTCAACGCAGATTTTGACCGCAACCTCGAACTGGTGCGCGAAGTTGCCGAAAAACTGGGTATCTATGTTCTCAATTCGATCAACCCCTTCCGTCTGGAAGGGCAGAAAACCATCATGATCGAAACCATCCAGCAGTTGCGCTGGCGTGTGCCAGATTGGATTGTCGTTCCCGGCGGCAACCTCGGCAACAGCTCGGCCTTCGGCAAGGCGCTGTATGAATTGAAGGCGCTCGGCTTGATTGACCGTCTG